>NZ_PNCP01000055.1:0-14195 GCF_005886115.1 Pseudoalteromonas sp. S4492 | reverse complement strand
CTAATAAAGTATCAGCCCACGCAGAACGCACCTTTTTTGTCTCTGTTATTTATCGCAACAAAATGACGAAGGCTCACTATCTCGGTACACTCGGTTTTTAAATCTCGAGGACGCCTAATGAAAACTCAGCCTTGTGAAATAACCCCAATCAATCTTGATACTTGGCCTCGTAAACAGCATTTCGCTTTTTTCAACGAATTTTCTCTGCCATATTTTAATGTGTGTGTTTCCCTCGACATGGCAGCTCTCTACAACAAGTGCAAAGCAGAACCTTATTCGTTCTTTCACAGCTATGTTTATCTAACGCTTGAAGCATGTCATGAGTATGCGCCAATGCGCCAACGTATCATTGATTCTTTACCCGTACAGTTGTCATCTGTGCGTGGCAGTGTGGTAGAGTTGGCAGAAGATGAAACATTCCGCTTTAGTTATTTTGAAAAACAAGCGTCGATGGCAGACTTTTCAAAACATGCCAATGAAGTGGGAAATGCGAGTAAAGCAAAACCATTTTTTTCTGATGCATTTGCTGCAACAGAAGGGCAGCCTGATCTTATTCATATCTCAGTGCTTCCATGGTTAAACTTTACTGGGTTTGCCCACGCAGTGAGTGAGGGGCATGGCCTTGGTATTCCTAAGTTTGTGTTTGGTCAGTATGACTCACAAACTGGCAAAATGCCGCTCTCAATTGATGTGCATCATGCCTTAATGGATGGTTTGCATGTAGCGAGATTTGTGAAAATTTTGCAAGAAAAAATTGCGAATTTTTGTAATTGATTGTTGCTAAATGTCATTAAAGTGAGTAAAAATTGCAACTAATGTAGTATTATCTGAAGTTAGGGATGACTTTGGCTTCACAGAGCTACATCACTGAATAGAACGATAATAAATATCAGGGTTTTAGTTTTATGGTGCGGGTAGTTAGTTGTATTTTTCTTTTCTTTTGTTTCAGCGCTTTTGCAGATTCTGCACGTCTCTCTCTGAGTGATTATTTTACCGAGACTTGGAGTACGCGCGCTGGCCTTCCTCACAATAGTATTAATGGTGTCACGCAAACCAAAGATGGATATATCTGGATAGCGACTTGGGAAGGACTTGCTCGTTTTAATGGTCGCGAGTTTAAACTCTTTACTCGAACCGAAATTCCTGGCTTACCTGATTCTGGCCTACGCAGCCTTATTGCAATGGAAAATGGCGATTTATATATCGTGGGTGCTCGTGGTGGCATTGCGCTTCGCTCACAAGGGGGGTGGCGAGCATTACCAAGTTCATCAGCCATGGTTAATCATGCACTTGTTACTGAACAAGGTGAGCTTTGGCTGGCACTTGAAGGGCAAGGTATTGTTTACCGCGCTTCTGAAACTGCCACTGAACAAAAACTGCTTGATAAGCTAAGCGCGTACCGTCTTTTACAAGACAAAACAGGCGTGATTTGGGCTGCCACCAGTGATGGTCTTTATCAAATAAATGATATGCAAGTCAGTAAGATCAGTGAAGACTCTGGGCTCCCTAATGCCTCTGTGTTTACCTTATTACTTACTCAGTCGGGCACTTTAATTGTCGGCACTGAAAAAGGAGCATGGCAAAAACAAAACGAAAAGTTTGTTGCTATTAACCCTGTGCTTAATAACGAATCAATTGCCAGCTTACTAGAAGATGCGCAGGGCGATTTGTGGTTTGGCACCATCAATAAAGGGGTGTTCAGACTCAGCAGTTTAGGCCTTGAAAACTTAGCCGCAGACGATGGCTTACCCAACAACCGTATTTTATCTTTACTACAAGACCGCGAAAAAAGTATTTGGGTTGGTACAAATGCGGGATTATTTCGCTTGCGTGAAGCGCCATTTACAAACTGGAGTCAAAGCCGTGGGCTTGCATCTAACTATGTGCGTACCGTGTTATCACATTCTGATGGCAGCTTATGGGTGGGCAGTAGTAATGGCTTAAATCGTATTGAAAATGGCAAGCTCACCACCCTTATTCAAGCTTATGAAAAAGATCCGCTATCCGTATTAAGTTTAACTGAAGATAAGCAGGGTGGAGTATGGGTTGGTACTTACACTGCCGGTTTAATGAAAGTGGTCAATGGGCAAATTTATCCCGTAAAAAACCGCAGTAATGGCCTGATCAGCAACGAAGTTCGCGCTGTGTTTTTTGATAAAGCGGATAACTTATGGATTGGCACCGCCGGTGGTTTAACCAAAATAGACCCTGCTGGGCAAACTGAATTATTCACCACCGAAGATGGCTTAATTGGTGATTTTATTATGGCCCTTGTTGAGGATGACCATAGCAGGTTATGGGTCGGCACGGGAGTGGGGGTGTCCATTTATGACCCAGCTACTAAGCAATTTAAAACTCTCGAGTTTCCAAAGCAGTTCAGTACTGAGTATGCATTCGGCTTTTACTTAGATGGCGATAAAATGTGGCTTGCAACCGATAGAGGCCTTGTTCGTTACAATCTCAGTACAGATAAAATGAGCTTGTTTGGTCGAGATCAAGGTTTACCGGTTGATAAGCTGTTCCAAGTGATTGAGCAAGGTGACTCATTATGGTTGACCAGTAACCGCGGTGTTATTCAGGTGAACAAAGCTCAGTTAGTTGCGCTTTTAGATAACCCTGAAAAAGTTCAACCAATGAGTGTTTCGATGCAGCTTTATGATGAAGGCGATGGCATGCTAAGCGCGCAAGCAAATGGCGGTTCAAACCCGGCTGCTGTGCTTCATTCAGATGGTCAAGTATGGGTTGCAACAGCCAAAGGCGTCGCTATTGCGACACCAGAACGCTTAAAAGAAGCCAGTAAACGCCGTTTATCGACCGTTATTGAAAGCTTTGAAGTCGATGGCAAACCCATGACTTTACCAGTTGGCAATGAGGTGTTGAGCTTACCTGCTGGGGTTTCTCGTGTTTCGTTTAATTACGCAGGGCTTAGTTTTATCATGCCGGGGCGGTTAAACTACCAAACTCAATTAAGTGGTTACAACCAACAATGGGTAGACCGGGGACGTTTGGCCATTACCGAATACACCAATTTACCGCCAGGTGACTATACCTTTAAAGTGCGCGCTGGGTATCCAAATAGTGATTGGCAAAATAATGAGCAAGTACTGCGATTTAAAATTGCCCCTTATTTTTGGCAAAAAACCAGCTTTAAGTTATTTATCTTAGTTGCCGTGCTCTTTACTGCTTATGTGATTTATAAGTATCGTCTATATCATTACAAGCGCATTGAAATTGAGTTAACTGAAAAAGTTGAACAGCAAATGCATGATTTGCAAACGCAAGCGGATGCCTTTGCTCATTTAGCGAATCATGACCAATTAACGCAATTACCGAACAGACGTGCCTTTGATATGTGGTTGTCTGAAAACTTTAATCAGTTTCAACGTGATAATAAAACACTCAGTATTGCGATTATGGATATTGATCACTTCAAACTGATTAATGACAATTTCTCGCACTTGATTGGTGATAAAGTAATTTGTGAAATTGCTCGTTTGCTGCGTATGAATTTCCCTGATGAAGGCTATGCGGCGCGTTGGGGCGGTGAAGAATTTACCCTGTTGTTCCCTTACAAAAACGCTGAAGAAGCCGCCAGACTGTGCGAAATTATCCGTTTAGAGATAGCGGGTTACGATTTCTCAGAATTAGCGCAAGGACTCTCTGTGACGGTGAGTTTTGGTGTGGCGGATAATACGCAAGTTGCTGATTATGACCGCTTGCTATCACATGCTGACAACGCTTTATACAATGCAAAGAATAACGGTCGAAACCAAATTTTTATTTATAATCAAGGCTGTATTGCGCTTGATTAATCAGCGTTAAAATAAAAATGTGTGTAAACAATTGATCTTTTTTTGTTTGCACACATTAAAGTATCAAGATTGTTTTTTAGGCGATAGTAATGCTTAACCTAGTTTTGATACTTTTTTTAATAATTTTTGTTGTGTGTTACTGGCGCTGGGACGACATTCGTAATCACTTTTGGCAGAAAAAATACCTCAATAATACCCTCAATGCTCAGCAAAAAAATTTGTTGTTAAATTATATGCCCATCTATCGAAAGATGACGGATGCCGACCGCGAAAAGCTAGAACGTCATATCGTTTGGTTTTTAAATGAAAAACGTTTTATTGGCTGTGATGGCCTTGAGCTTAATGATGCAATGAAGTTGATTGTAGCAGCCGATGCCTGTGTTTTAGTGCTCAATAAACCGTGGCCATTGTATCGTAATGTAAAAGAGATCCTGTTATACCCAAGCGCGTATTATGCTCCGCAAACCTCCCGCGATAATGCTGGGCTGGTCAGTTATCACAATACCATTCGCCAAGGTGAATCATGGCCGGGTGGAACCTTGGTATTGAGCTGGCATGATGTACTTGAGGGGAACCGCTTGCCAAGCGATGGTCATAATCTAGTGTTTCACGAATTTGCCCATCAGCTCGACCAAGAAACAGGCAAAACCACAGGCACGCCAATGCTTGCGAGTAATGAAGATTATCAAAAGTGGGCAAAAGTATTTAGCCGCGCCTTTAATCAACTCAAAACCCATTTAGCTTATGGCATGCCGCATGTTATTCATAGTTATGGCGCGACCAACGAGGCAGAATTTTTTGCTGTTATTACAGAAACCTTTTTAGAAAAACCCGCCGAACTCAGGCAGTTTGACCCTGAAATTTATCATTTACTGGTTGGCTTTTATCAGTTTGATCCGATTGCGTGGCATTAGTCGACTATTTACGTTTGTTTAACACGAATTGCTGGAATCTTGCTATGCTATTTGGTGCAATCCTAAAAGTGTGCATATAAGCAAAACAATAATAAGTGAGATTTCAATGAAGAAAATGCTTCATACAGTGCTGGCTGTATCGATTTCACTTGCTCTTACAGGGCAAGTAGCAGCAGAGCAAGCAAATGATGACAAATGGCAGGTGGACGCACCTAAAGGGCAATTCCTAGACGCTAAAATTAGTGTTGAGCAGGGCACGTGGATGAACGTAGATATTAGCCCTGATGGTAAAACAGTGGTGTTTGACCTACTCGGCGATATTTATACAATGCCAATGTCAGGTGGCACTGCAACGCAATTAACCAGTGATATTGCATGGCAAATGCAACCACGCTTTAGCCCCGATGGTAAGCACATTGCATTCACTTCAGACCAAGGTGGCGGCGACAACATTTGGGTTATGGATTTAAATGGCGAAAACCAAAAAGCAGTCACGAACGAAACATTTCGTTTGTTAAATAGTCCTGCTTGGAGTCCTGATGGCGACTACTTAGTAGCACGTAAGCACTTTACGGCAAGCCGCTCTTTAGGCGCTGGTGAAGTATGGCTTTACCACAAAGCGGGTGGTAAAGGTGTACAGCTAACTGCACGTGAAAACGACCAAAAAGACTTAGGCGAGCCGATGTTCTCACCTGATGGTCGTTATGTTTATTTTTCGCATGATGCAACGCCGGGTAAAACATTCCATTACTCCAAAGATTCTGTAGCGGGCATTTATAAAATTAAACGCTACGACCGTGAAACCGGCGAGATTGAAACTATCATTGATGGCATGGGTGGGGCTATTCGACCGACACCTTCACCAGATGGTAAAAAACTTGCGTATATCAAGCGCGATGATTTCCAAACAAGCTTGTACTTATATGATCTTCATACTGGTGAGCATACCAAGCTGTATGGCGAGCTTGAGCGCGACATGCAAGAGACATGGGCTATCCATGGTGTATACCCAACAATTGCTTGGACACCAGATAACGAACAACTGGTCTTTTGGGCGGGTGGGTCAATTCATAAGCTAGACGTGGATGATAAGTCTGTCTCGACTATTCCATTTAAAGTTGAAACTAATAAGCAAATTCAAAAAGCCGTGCGTTTTACACAAAACATTGATAGCGATAATTTTGATGTGAAAATGCTGCGTAATGTACAAATTTCACCAGATGGTGAAACGGCTATTTTTGAAGCGCTTGGTCATATCTATAAGCGTGATTTAGAGTCTGGCAAAGTAAAGCGTCTGACTAAGCAAGACGACCACTTTGAATTATTCCCGCAATTCTCTCGTGATGGTAAGAAGATTGTTTACACCACATGGGATGATAACGAGCAGGGCTCGGTACGTGTTGTGTCTGCACGCGGTGGCCGTGGCGATACCCTTACCAAAGAGCCAGGTAAATACGTAGAGCCAACATTTAGCCCAGATGGTAAAACAGTTGTTTACCGTAAAGCATCCGGCGGCAGTATTCTTAACCCAACATGGTCACTAGAGCCGGGTATTTACTCTGTAAGTGCCAAAGGCGGTGATTCAACACTTATCACTAAATCAGGTTATCAGCCGCAGTTTGGTGCAGCAAACGACCGTATTTATGTGATGAGCCCTTGGCCAAAACCAACATTGAGCGTTGTTGAGCTTGAATCAAAACAAGTTCGCAAACTTTATGAATCAGAACATGCAACAGAGTTTAGAGTATCACCAGATGGTGAGTACTTAGCGTTTGCAGAGCGTTTTAAGGTATTTGTTACGCCATTTGTTGAGCGTGGCAAAACCATTAATATTGGCCCGAAAGATAGCCAATTCCCAATTGAGCAGCTTTCTGTTCGCGCAGGTGAAAACATCAGCTGGAGTGGCACAAGCGATAAACTTTATTGGAGCTTAGGTCCTGAGTTATATCATGCAAGCCTAGCGGGTTTATTTGATATTAACCAAAATGCAGAGACTGATTTTAAAGTTAAAAGTGGCGATAACATTGGTTTTACAAAAACCATGGCGGAGCCTAAATCAGTATTTGCATTAACTGGCGCACGCATTATCACCATGAACGGTGAGCAGGTCATTGAAAACGGCGTTATTGTTACTGATGGTAAGCATATTAAAGCGGTTGGTAGTAAAGACAGTGTTGCTATTCCTAAAGGCGCAGAAGTAATTGATGTAACTGGTAAGACGATTATGCCGGGTATTGTTGATGCGCATGCTCACGGCTCGCAAGGTAGCGATGAGATCATTCCACAGCAAAATTGGAAGAACTTAGCGGGCTTAGCGTTAGGCGTGACAACGATTCACGATCCATCAAACGACACCACTGAGATTTTTGCTGCAAGCGAAATGCAAAAAGCGGGCATGATTGTCGCTCCTCGTATTTTCTCAACGGGTACCATTTTATATGGTGCGAATATGCCAGGTTATACATCACATATTGATTCGTTAGAAGATGCTAAGTTCCATCTTGAGCGCTTAAAGAAAGTGGGCGCGTTTAGCGTTAAATCCTATAACCAACCACGCCGTGAACAGCGCCAGCAAGTTATTGAAGCAGGTCGTGAACTTGAAATGATGGTTGTGCCAGAAGGCGGTTCATTACTGCAGCACAACTTAACTATGGTCGTTGATGGTCATACGGGTATTGAACACTCAATTCCTGTTGCCAATATTTACGATGATATTCGCCAGCTTTGGTCTCAAAGTGACGTAGGTTACACGCCAACTCTGGGTGTTGCATACGGTGGTATTTGGGGTGAAAATTATTGGTACGACAAGACGGATGTGTGGAATCACCCACGCTTAAGTAAGTTTGTACCAAAGAATCAGCTTTTACCTCGTTCAATGCGTCGTGTTAAGGCTCCCGATCATCACTATAACCACTTTAACAATGCGCGTGTTGCCAAAGAGCTGCAAGACTTAGGTGTTTTAGTAAACCTAGGTGCTCATGGTCAACGTGAGGGTTTAGCGGCACATTGGGAAATTTGGATGTTTGCGCAAGGTGGTATGACACCACTTCAAGCAATTCGTGCAGCAACGTTAGATCCTGCTAAATACATTGGTCTTGATAACAACATAGGTTCTCTTGAGCCGGGTAAACTTGCCGATTTAATCGTTATTGACGGTAACCCGCTAACTAACATTCGTGATACAGATAAAATAGATTACACCATGATCAATGGTCGTTTATTTGATGCTGCCACCATGAACGAAGTGGGTGAGAAAAAACGCGAAAAGTTATTTTTTGAAGAAATTTAACAAAGCGGAAATCTAAACTGAAAGCGGCCATAGTGCCGCTTTTTTTATAATTTATTTATTGCTTTAAATGAGGAAACTGTTTAATTCCTACTAGTTTTGCTTGGCAGATCATGCCTTCTACAAGCGTCATCAAATAGTGGCTCTGTGAGTCGAGCTGCGAGCTTTCCATGTTTTCACACGCTGATAAGCGCCGTATTATTAACTGCTGGACTGCCAATTTATGCTCTTTGCAGGCTTGATTAATCGAGCTGGCAGGATCAGCAAACTCAGCGGCAGTATTGATAAATAAACAGCCATTGAAATCACCTAATTCAGTTACTTCAGAGTTAAACCAAGCTTCATGGCAGCTGATCAACGCTACTTTTAACTCTTCAAGCCTTGTTACCTTGCTGGTGGCATGCGTTAACCAATTTAAAAATCGGGTATGACGCTCACTAAGGCACGCGAGTATCAATTCATCCTTACTTGCGAAATGGTGGTACATGGTTTTTTTGGCGACACCGGCCACACTAATAATTTCGTTTATTCCCACACTATGAATGCCTTTATGATAAAAAAGTGACAGGGCGGTCAAAATAATATGTGTTCGTTTATCCATAACAAGATCTCAATTGGCGATTAATGATAGCTTGACAGAAGTAGACCGAGTTGTCTACCATTTGCGAGGTAGACAATTCGGTCTACTTTGGGAGGTGTAATGGATAATAAAGTAACTAAAGCGGCAATCGCGGGTGTGTTTGCTTGTATGGCAATTTTTGTGTTGGCCTATTTACAGCAACTAGGACATTACGGTGTGTGGTTGATGGCACCGTTTGGTGCAACTGCCGTGTTGGTATTTGGTGTGCCACACAGTCCGCTTGCGCAAGCGAAAAATGTTATTGGTGGGCATCTTTTGACTGCATTAATCGGTGTTGTATTTGTAAATTATGTCGGTGTAGGGCCTGTTGAAATTTCTATAGCAACAGGACTGGCAATTAGCTTAATGATGTTGACAGATACCGTACATCCAGCGGCAGGCGCAAACCCAATTTTGATAATGCAATCTATGCAAAGCTGGGATTTTTTAGTGATGCCCGTATTAATCGGTACGGTATTTATTGTGTTGTTTGGCTGCTTTAGTCAATGGATTATAACGAGCCAAGTGAATACCCATAAAAAAACCGCTAACGAGTAGCGGTTTTTTAAAATGAATGAGTGCAATTAAATTACACAACACCACGCGGTAAACGACAATCGTGGTCTTTTTCAGCTAGGTTAACAATCCAAAGCTCTTCAGCTTTGTAACCATCATCGTTTGCTGTAACAACAGTAAACGGTGCTTTCTTAGCTGTTTTAGCTGGTGCAGCGGTTTTAGTTTTGGTTTTTTTCGCTGGTGCTTTTGGTGCTTCTTCTGCTTTAGGCTCAGCTGTTTTACCAGAAGTGAGCTCTTCAGTCAGCGCTGCAACATCAGCAAGGCGCAAGTTTTTGCCACCATCGATGCTATACCAACCAGGTTTTGTAGTGATTTCAGGTTTCTTACCATTCGCTGCTTCGTATGCTGCTTCGAAGGCATTTAACACTTCTGTTTTGTCTAGTTTGCTCATCAGAGACCCTATACGTTGTAAACACAGATTAAGAATATATATTTATACCTATTTTCAGCTTACTTTTCAATTTTTTGCGATTTTCCTTCCATTTTTCACCCATAAACGCCAAAATTTGCACAAAATAAAGGGTTGAAGGACGATTTCCATATGCAACGCAAACAATTTACTCAATTATTAAACGACATTCTTAAACCTGATTCAATCGCTGATTTTTGTCCAAATGGCTTACAAGTTGAAGGGGCGAGTGAAGTAAAAAAAATAGTGACAGGTGTCACAGCAAGCCAAGCATTGATTGATGCTGCGATTGCAGAAAATGCAGATACGATTCTGGTGCATCATGGCTATTTCTGGAAAGGCGAGTCGCAGCCAATCACGGGGATGAAAAAGCGCCGTATTGCTGCGCTTTTAAATAATGATATTAACTTATATGGCTATCATTTACCGTTAGATATACACCCTGAAATTGGTAATAACGCGCAACTGGCAAAGTTACTTGATATTGAATTCACTGCTGGGCTTGAATCTGGTCCAAATAGTGTGCCGGTAAAAGGGCGCTTAAAAACCCCATTAAGTGGTGAAGAGTTTGCCGACAAAATTACCCAAGTACTTAATCGTGCACCATTAACAAGCTTGGTAAGAAAAGAGAAAATCGACACCATCGCTTGGTGCACCGGTGGCGGACAAGGGTATATTGATTTAGCGGCAGCCCAAGGGATTGATGCTTATCTCACTGGTGAGGCTTCTGAACAAACAATTCATAGTTCACGCGAGCAAGGTATCGATTTTTTTGCAGCAGGGCACCATGCGACTGAGCGGTATGGCATTAAAGCCTTAGGCGAGCTTTTAGCTGAGCAGCATGGTTTTGATGTAACGTTTATCGATATCGACAATCCAGTCTGATTAAGTCTACAGCGCCTCTGGATCAATCCAGCGGCGCACACTCACCCAAGCACTGCCAATTTTCTCATGCGCTACTCTGGTCACTGCAACAAGTACATCGTCATCAGGTATAAACTGCTTATATGTTGGATACTGACTAAAATCTTGAAAGTCGGTTGCCGCTGGGATCACGTCAACACCTTGTGCATTAAATAAGTCTTTCGCTCGCGGCATGTGGCTCGCTGAGGTGACAAGCGCTGTTTTTCTATCGACTAAATAAATGGCAAGTCGCTGCGCCTCTTCTGCGGTGTCCATGGCGAGAGGATTTTGTTTAATTCTCGATGCTGAGATACCAAGCGCTTTTGCTGTCTCAAACATGAGCTGGCTATTGGTAGCATTAGCAAAGCCGCCTCCTGATACATAGAGGGTGGCATTTGGGTAGTGGTGGGCAAGTTTAACACCTTCAAGTAATCGAGCAAGCGCACAATCGCCTAACTGGTGGTTTGCTTGAAGGCGCGAGTTGGGCATTATAGAGCAGCCAAGTACCACTATATTATCAAGTTTAGGGTGTTTTGCTTGGTTAAATTGCCATGCAGGGTTATTGCTTGCAGCTATCAGTGACTGGCCAATATATGGTGTGCTTATCAGCATTAAAGTTAAAATGCTAACAAAGCCAAAATAGAGTGCTTTGCGTTTATGGGCAATGGCTAAAAATACCATCACTAAAGTAAGCAGCCCGAGCAACGGCAGGGGCATTAATAAAGAGCCAATGATCTTTTTAATTTCAAACATGTATCAACATTATTGTCTGTAACAGATGCAGCTATGTTAGTTATTTTGCCTTGTTTTAGCGACCGTTATTTTGCTTACACGTATTTAAAAAGTGGCGATAAACTGGGTTATCTTTCATATTCTTTTTCATCGCTAAATACATAGGGCGAGTAAGGCCTAGTGCACCTAACGGAATAGACTTAATGAGCCCCTGGCTTTCATAAGGGGTGACTAGCCAGTCTGGTAATGCTGCAACACCCATACCTGCACTCACTAATTGAAATATCAATAAGCCTTGGTCAACCGTTTTAAGCGTGCCATCAAAGCGTGCATTTTGAATAAAATGTTTAAAGATATCTTGGCGCTCACGCGGAATAGGGTACGAAATAATTGTTTCGTTTTTTAAATCAAGGGCGGTGACATAGGCTTTTTTTGCCAACTCATGATCCGGTGCGACTATCAGCTTTAATTTAAAATCAAATAGGTGAGCATACTCAAGCTGATCGGGTTCACGAATATCAGAAGTCAGCACTAGATCTAATTCATCATTAATTAAATCTGGAATGGCGTCGTAACTAAAGCCGCGCTCGTAATCAATTTTAATATCTGGCCAAAAGTTATTAAATTCTTTGATGGTTGGGAGCAACCAATGAAAGCAGGCATGACACTCAACACTTAAACGTAAATTTGAAATTGGCTGATTAAGGCTTTCTTTTAAACGACACTTTGTCGCTTCAACTCGTGGCAACACCTCATTGGCGAGCTCAAGAAGTAGCATACCTTGCGGAGTAAAACGCACAGGCTGTGTCTTACGCTCGAATAGTTGGCAATCTAACTTATTCTCAAGATCTTTAATTTGATGCGATAAAGCCGATTGAGTTAAAAATAACTCACGGGCGGTATTGACCAAAGAGCCTGTTTCTTTGAGGGTCGCTATGGTTTTTAGGTGCTTTATATCAATCATCTTTAAAAAATCTCATGAAAAATGTGAGTCCAACTCAGATTACGAACATACTACGCCTTAGAATTTGTTTTTTCAACGTCTAGACGTCTAAAAGTGATGGTTATTTTATCTTCTTTTTTACAATACGCCCTTTTATAATTAATTGACAGCGTTGTCATAAAATTATTTGCAGGTTGATTCTGAAATTCCATGAATTTACCTCAAGTTGAAACTTGCTGTTTTAAATGTTTTTAAGCATCTGGTCATTAATTTAATCCTGGATTCTAATGACTAAAAATAGGGCTGACTTTTCACTAAGGTATTATTTTTTAACATGTTAGTATCTTCTAATGAGTGTATTGTGATTTTTTAAAGGGATGCTTGTGTTACGAACTGTACTTTTACTCTGGGCTTGTTGGGTTTTGCCTGCTTTTGCGGGCACTATTTACAGTCAGTTTCCGACAGAAATTGACCCACATGGTCACTATGTTTTTTATTCACATGGTTTTATTGTCGAAGGGACAAACCCTAAGCCTGTTCACAAAACCTTTGGGGTGTATGATTTTATTGCTGTAAAAGAAGCATTGGCAGATGAGAGCTATCATTTAATTGCCTATCACAGGCCAAAAGACACTGAACCTTTTGTGTTTGCGAAAAAGCTCGCTGCAGATGTAGAAGCATTGATCAGTGCCGGTGTTGCTGAGTCGAACATTAGTTTAGTTGGTTTTTCACGGGGCGGGGCATTATCGATACTGGCAGCCAATGAACTTAAACGCACACATATCAACTTAATTATATTGGCAGGGTGTGCAGGCCTTATAAAAAATCACACATCAGTTAAGGCCTACGGCAAGGTGTATTCTATCTTTGAGCGCTCAGATCAGGTTGGCTCTTGCCAATTTTTAGTTGATAGAAGTGACGTAACTAAGTTCGAAGAAATAAGCATCAACACAGGCCTCTCCCATGGTGCATTTTATAGGCCAAAAGATGAGTGGCTGCTACCAATTAAGAAGTGGTTAAAGGATTAACTATGCCTTATATATTGCTCGTTTTTGTGACCAGTGTTTTGGGCGTGAGCTCTGTAAGCCATGCTGAGCCATTTACTCTGCCGCGCACTAATACTGTGTTGCTTAAAGATAAACAAACCGAAAACGAATACCCCATTACTATTAAATTGCCACGTAGCTACCAAAAACAAAACCAGAAGCGCTACCCAGTTGTTTATCTGCTAGATGCAAACTACAGTTTACCGATTGCCTCTGGTGCTAGTCGCTTTATGATGAATTCGGGGGCTATAGAAGAGGTAATTATCGTTGCAGTAGGATACCAAAATGGTGTGTCAGGGCTTAATAGTCGTATTTATGACTACACGCCGTTTGAAGATAGCAGTTGGCAGCGTAAAACGGGCGGAGCAAGCCAGTATCTAAACTATCTAAAACATACCGTAGTGCCATACATTAAGGCTCACTACAGAACAAATCAAAAAAGTACACTAGTTGGTAACTCGCTTGGTGGTTTATTTGCAGCCTTCACCTTATTTACTGAGCCTTCGCTTTTTTCAAGTTACATTATCGGCAGTCCTTCAGTGTGGTTTAAAGAAAACTCAATATTAGCTATGGCTGTAAAACCAGCTGTCAACACAACAAAAGTTTACATCGCAGTGGGTGAACTTGAAGAAAGTGAAGGTGAAAAAATGGTGTCGGGTGCGAGGCAATTAGCAGATAAAGTTAATAAACAAAGCGGCGCGCTGGTCACAACAAATTTATTTGTTATCCCTCAGGCACGCCATGCAACTGCATTCCCAACAACGATTACCCAAGCCTTAGACTGGATTTACCAGGTTAATACCAACCCGCAATAATACTTAATCATTTTGAGGGATCAAACCTGTCGCTAACTGCGTTAAAAATTTCTCATTTAGAACAACTAAATAACGAAATTTTTGCCTTGCTATCAACGAGGTTTTATTGCCTCAAAATAGACTACTTAATTAAGCGGGTT
>NZ_PNCP01000054.1:0-23048 GCF_005886115.1 Pseudoalteromonas sp. S4492 | reverse complement strand
GGGAAAGTTAGCGAGAGTAAAGTTAGCGAGAGTAAAGTTGCTAGTTGCTAGTTGCTAGTTGCTAGTTGCTAGTTGCTAGTCAGTATTAGCCTAAAATCAAATTAGCGCTGAGAGTTTAGCGCTAATTTGCTAATTATTTTCAGGTATATTCTCGATAAGTTCTTTAATTGATAGCTCACCTACCGTTTGATTTGTGTCAAGTTGAAACGATAGTGCTGATTGGAAGAAAATGTTAATCCCTAAAATGAAAAACAAAGCTGGAATTACCATGTATAAAAATACACCAACTTTTCCGCCATCAAACTCTTCTTTTATAATTTTATTGAACAACCGAGTATTAATATAAAAAAGATATAGCGAAAGACCGTACAAGCAGGCTGAAGTAGCTCTATGAATTACATTAAAATATTCGACAGAGCTAACATAGAACAAACTTTTGGTAGCTAAGAAAAAGACTAATCCACAGAGACCAAAATTCCTGATAGTATCAAAAATATCTTTAACTTTTACCTTATCATCATCCCATCTACTCATACCAATTCCTTGTGCATACTTTAAATATAGGAGCAAAACTTCAATTACGATTATCAGTCACAAACATCATATAGTTAACATCACAAATCAACAATAACAGTTTCATGGGCAATACAAGCACGCATCATTAAAGTGCATTACTGCACTTACCTTTCACTATTTTAGTGCCTGATTTTAAGGAAGCCCTAACCATCAAACATTAACCGATTGATTTTTAATGCATTTAAATTTAATAAAGGTTTGGCACAGATCTTCCAATAGTGAGTATGAACTGGCACTAACAAGGAGACTAACGTGACTAACTTCTTTCACACTCTTTATCTACTTTGGCGATTAGACATCAGCACATGGCATATGCATGAAGCAAACGATCCGCATAATGTCGCTGATTTGGAGCGTCGCTATGTTAAATAATGACCCCGCATTTATTGAAGCGCTTAAAAAAATTTCGGTTCATCAACTAACAATCACTGAAGCGTCTGAGCAGTACGACATTCCTAAGCGTGTGTTATACAAAGCCGCACGACAGCAACAAGTTAAACAGAACAAACAAAAAGCGTATTTAATTGCCACTCAGAAGCGCCTTCAACAAAGTCTACGTAATGTAGAAATGGAGTTAGCTAGCTTCAGCTAAATAACTTCTGTATGGTTAAAATACACGCACAATAATGATGGATTAAGTATGCACGCAGTAGAAGTAAACTTTGATGGCTTAGTGGGGCCTACTCACAATTACGCGGGATTATCGTATGGCAATGTCGCTTCACTAAGTCACGCCTCTTCGCATTCAAACCCCAAAGAGGCCGTGCTACAAGGCCTTGAAAAAATGAAGGCAATACACGAGTTAGGGCTAGAACAAGGTATTTTTGCACCCCATGCTCGCCCCGACATTAATGTGCTAAAGCGTTTAGGCTTTACAGGCAGCGATAGTCAAATTATTGAAAAAGCATTTAAAGCCGACCCTGTTTTACTGCGAGCTTGTTACAGTGCATCGGCCATGTGGACAGCCAATGCTGGCACTATCTCGCCTTCAGTCGATACGCTTGATGGCAAAGTGCACTTTACGGCTGCTAACTTAAATAACAAATTTCACCGCTCGCTAGAGCCCGTTACAACTACGGCTTTATTAAAAGCCATGTTTAACGATGAGCGTTACTTTAGCCATCATACGCACTTACCTGATCAAGGTTTTTTTGGTGATGAAGGCGCCGCAAATCATAATAGATTATGCGACAGCCATGCAGATGCAGGGCTTGAGATCTTTGTTTATGGTGCAAGTAGTTTTAATAGCGCCTTACCAAAACCCGTGAAATTTCCTGCAAGACAATCTCTTGAAGCTTCGCAAGCAATTGCCCGTCTACATCAGCTAAAACCAGAAAATCAGTTATTTATTCAACAAAACCCTGATGTGATAGACCAAGGTGTATTCCATAACGATGTAATCGCTGTGGCCAATGGCAATGTACTTTTATGCCACGAACAAGCGTTTTTGCATCAAGCTGATACGCTAAAACAGATTAAACAAGCTTACCTAGGCAACAAGCCGCTTCATATTATTGAAGTGCCAACCAATAAAGTGAGCATTACAGATGCTGTAGGCAGCTATTTATTTAATAGCCAATTAATTACCTTAAGTGATGACAGCATGATGCTGGTTGCACCTAAAGAATGTCAGCGTAATCAAGCTGTTCACGATTACATTCAAGAAATGATTTTGGCAGATAACCCAGTTCAGCAAGTGCGCTTTTTTGACTTGCGCCAAAGCATGCAAAATGGCGGTGGCCCTGCTTGTTTGCGCTTGCGTGTTGCACTCAATACTGACGAACTAGCCGCGGTCAATCCGGGTGTACGATTCAGCGAAGAAAAATATACCCAACTAGTGAGTTGGGCGAATAAGCATTACCGTGACTCGTTAAGTAGTGACGACTTTGCCGATCCAATGCTTTTAACCGAAAGCTATCAAGCACTTGATGAGTTAACCAACTTACTTAATTTAGGCTCTGTGTATCCATTTCAACAAGAATAAATAATGAAAATTAAAGCTGTACACTCTATTAAAGGGGTGTCTAAATCACTCAATAGTTTACTGATTGATAGCGTTGCCAGTGGCGCATCAATCGGCTTTATTGCCCCGCTATCATTACAGTCAGCACATGACTACTGGCAAGGGGTCGATGGCGATTTAGCAACGCCTTACCGTAGGCTTTATCTTGCCCTTGATGGTGATACGGTGATTGGCTCCGTGCAGCTTTCTTTGTGCGCTAAAGCCAATGGCGCTCACCGCGGCGAGGTAGAAAAGCTCATGGTACACAGCGAATATCAAGGCCAAGGAATTGCAAAACAATTGATGAATAGCCTAGAAACCGACGCCCGTATCTTAGGTATTCAATTATTGGTACTTGATACCCGCCAAGGCGACACTGCTTCATATTTGTATCGAAAACTCGATTATATTGAAGCTGGCACTATTCCTAGATTTGCGAAAAGTTCCTCCGGTGAATTTGACGCAACGGTGTATTTTTATAAGCAAGTTGCCTAGATCTGCTTTTATAGCCAATTGATATAATCATAAAGTCGACTAATAAAAATCTTTAAACGTACTAAACTAGTACTGCGGATTTTTATTAGGAGCGATAAATGGCGCTATCAATACAGCAACGGGTACTCTTTCTAGCCCTACTTCCCCCCCTACTCATTGCAATAATGCTGACACTCTACAACTATGTGCAATCAAAACACAGTGGTGCACAAACCGTTGAAAGTTTTGCCACACAAATGGAAAACGACCGAAAGGCCGAAGTCAGTAACTATCAAAAAATTGCCATGAGTTCGATTGCTCATCTCATCGCGCAAGATGATGGCTCTAATACTGAACAGCTGCAAAGCCAAGCAAAAAGCATCTTACGTAATTTGCGTTTTAATGATGCTGGTGATACAGGCTATGTGTTTGTATATGATGTAAAAGGTGTCAACATTGCTCATGGCGTTAATGCCTCACTTGAGGGTAAAAACCTTTATGATTTTAAAGATCCTAATGGGGTTTATTTGATACGAGAGCTGATTGATGCTGCGAAGAAAGGCGGTGGCTATGTGCAATATTCTTGGAAAAATACCAATGGCAGTGTGAACCCTAAACTCGGTTATGCCGCTTTACTACCAAAATGGAATTGGGTGCTAGGAACCGGTTTTTGGATCAGTGGCCTTGAACAACAAGTTGCAGTAACAGAACAACGGGTTAATGAAGGTATCGATAATGCCTTTATAAACACCATTATCGCTTCAGTATTTGCAGTTGCAATTACCGCAGCAATTGCAGTGGTGGTATCACGCAGTATTACCAGCCCTCTGCACACAACCGTACTAGCAATGAACGATATATCACAAGGTGATGGCGATTTAACCCAACGTTTAATGGTGAAACGAGATGATGAACTTGGCAAGCTTGGCAGCTCGTTTAACCGCTTTGCTGATGACGTTGGTAAGATGGTTATTGATATACGCCAATCATCGCAATCGATGAATCAAGCGTCACACAAACTCAACGAGCTACTTGCTAACATGCACGCAGGTATTAATCGCCAACATGAAGAAAGTGAACAAGTTGCGACCGCAATAAACGAAATGTCGGCGGCGTCAATGGAAGTTGCTCGTAGTGCCCAAGAGGCCTCAACCGCTGCTGAACATGCCGATCATTTAGTTAAGCAAGCTAACAACCAATTACTCATTGCCATAAAGGTGATTAATGGCCTCGCCAAGCAAGTTGATGAAGGGGCGAATGCGGTCGATCAGCTTAATCAACAATCGAGTCAAATAGGCAGTGTGCTTGATGTGATCAGAAACATTGCTGAGCAAACGAATCTATTGGCATTGAACGCGGCAATTGAATCTGCCCGAGCTGGTGAAGCGGGTCGTGGTTTTGCGGTGGTAGCTGATGAAGTGCGAACGCTTGCAAAACGCACGCAAGATAGTACTCATGAAATAGAGGCTATGATTGAGCAAGTACAGCAAGGAACAACAACTGTAAATAGCATTATGCAATCAATTAAATCAGGCAGTGCAACCAGTGTTAATGAGGCGGGCGAAGTCGAAAAAGCGCTTAATGAAGTACTGCTTTCGGTTAACACCATCACATCACAAAATGCACAAATTGCCACAGCCGCTGAAGAGCAAACATCAGTGTCTGAAGCGATTAATCAAAACATGACGACCATTGTCGATATTGCTAACAAAACCGCTAATGATACCGATGTAGCCACATCGTACATGCACGAGCTGTCAGACACGGCAACGCAATTAGAACAAAATGTAAGTCGCTATAAAACGTAATATTTAGCGCGATTGTTAGGCAGGCGAATACGCCTGCTTAACAAAAATCATTGGTCTTTTGTAAATTCTTTAACCAATCGAACAAATCATTATCGTAGCGCTTTAGACGTTGTTGATGTTTGTCATTAAGGCTATAAAAAGGCGCAATACAAATATACTTCTCGCCCATAATAAGTACTAAGCGCAAACCAAAAAATGAGTAATGGTGAATAAACTGCACTTGTCTTGCATGCATATGACGGCATTGTCCAAATAAATTACGGTAATGCACACCATGACGACACACCGTTAAATTGCGCTTTGAATTAAAAACAAGTAGCGCTAATAACATCGTAACCGCACAAGCTAAAAAGCTAAAAAGTAAGCTGCTTACTTCTGATGAGCTATTAATAAATCCCACAAATAAGATTACGTTAAATGCACCTAGCAGTGCCAAACTCCTCAACTCAAAGCGCTTTTCTAAATCAATGACCTTCATTTTTGTTCCTAGATTTTTATTTTTTGCGATGGTGTCAGCAAAATGTGGAAGAAAAATGGATTTGCTTAAAAGCACGCTAAATTTGCATTTATATTTTTTGTGACTTTCAGGTTGTTACATAAAAGGTACAAAGGTGTTAATCGAAACTTATCATTAGCAATTCAAGTTACATTAAGTTTTAGTGACTAAACTATTAGTGAATTTTTAGAACACAAAGGGAAGAAATGATGAACTTTAAAACTACATTACTTAGCAGCGCCGTTTTATTTGCACTTGTTGGTTGTGGCTCAGATGACGACAAGAATGATACGGTTGATCCTCAGCCGCAAACTGCACAGTTCACATTAGGTGTGTCTGATGCACCAGTGACAGGTTTAAAAGCTGTTAATGTTGTGTTTGATTCAATCACATTGAAAACCCAAGGTGGTGAAGAGTTCACTTTTGAGACCCGTGAAGATGATGATGAAACCATGCCTGAAATGGTTAACTTATTAGACTACACAGGTGATGATGTATTTTCTTTATTAGAAGATGAAGAAGTACCTGCTGGCGAATATCAATGGATCCGTGCAGATGTGATCAATGGTGACACAAACGATTTAACCATGACTTCGCATGTTGTATACGAAGATGACAGCATTGCACCACTGGTTGTTAAACGTAAAGGCAACGATGGTATCGGTGAAATCCAACTTGATGGTTTTACCCTTAACCAAGCTGGTAACGAGTTTGTTATTGAGTTTGACCTTAAAAAGTCATTAGTTGATCCACAAAATAGTGATGAGATCTTCTTAAAACCACGCGGTGTTCGCTTAGAAAACCTTGCTGAATCTGAAGATATCGAAGGCACTGTAAGCGATGTACTTATCGCTAACTGTGAAACTGATAATATCGATATCGCACTAGAAGATGGTTCATTCGGTCATGCTGTTTACTTATATAGCAGCGATGTTGAAATGCCAATGGACAACTATGAAGTTAACGAAGATGAAACACCATTAGATGCACCTCTTGCAACGGCGGATGTTGTTTTCGATAGCGAAGATAATCAATACGAATTTGAACTTGCGTTCATTCAACCTGGTGATTATCAACTTGCTTATACCTGTGCAGCACATATCGATGACGTTGAAACGCAAGACGAAGCATTTACGCTTTATCAAGTAAAACCAATTACAGTTACATCGGGTGAAGACTTAGACGTGTCTTTCACTGTTTCTGAATAATATTGGAATCAATACCCCATTAAAAAGCCCGCATTGCGGGCTTTTTGTTGTTTATAGTGTATCGTAACGAATAATTACTTCGGATATTTGATCCACCACTTTATCTGCACCTGTTTTAATGTCTTCCATTATCATGCTGACTTCTTCAACATTTTGCTGAGACTCACCAGACAGTGTTTCTATTTCTTCGATAAGAGCCGTCATTTTTGCTGCGATCTCTTGCGTCTTTCCAATAAGGCCTGATATTTCGCTGGTCGACACAGAAGTACGTTGCGATAAATTTCTAACCTCATCGGCAACCACCGCAAAACCGCGACCATGCTCCCCGGCTCTGGCAGCTTCTATCGCTGCATTTAAGGCTAGTAAGTTTGTTTGCTCTGCGATGCTATTAATGGTTGTTACAATTTCACCTATTTGTGATGACTGCTGTGCTAACACATCTGACAGTTCACGGGTTTGATGAACCTGCTCGCTCACTTTTTTTGATGACGCAACACTGCTTAAAATTCGTTGCTGACCATTGGTCACGACTTGCGAGGTTTCTTCCGACGTGTGGCCGGCATTTTCAGCTGCATGTTTCACTTCTTCGGTGCTGTTCACTCTAGCGGTGACATCAGATGCAAACTTAATGATCTGTGTCACTTTACCCTGTTTATTAAAAATAGGGTTATAGGTTGCCTCTAAATAAAGCGGGCTGCCATCACGTTTTTTACGAGAAAATTGCCCAGAAAAAATGCGCCCGTTCGCCAGCTCTTGCCAAAAGTTGGGGTTCTTTTGATAAAAGTCATCATAGCAAAACATTTTATGATGCTGACCTTGGATTTCAGCGAGACTGTAACCCACAACATTTAAGAAATTATCATTCGCAGAAATAATATGACCATCCGGCGTAAAGCGGATCATTGCAGTGCTTTTATTAACGGCATCATAGATTGCCGACATTTCATCAAGCTTTTTAACTTCGTTAGTAATCTCTGATGCGAACTTAATTGCACAGCGTACCTTGCCATCATCACCGCGTACCGGAAAATAGGTTGCACGCAGCCAAATGGCTTCGCCTGCCCCATTAACTCGCGAGAAAACCCCATATTTTGCTTGGCCTTTAGCGATATCTTGCCAAAACGTTTGATACTCTTTTGAGCTGCTATATTCAGGCGCACAAAACTTACGATGATGCTGACCAATAATATCGCCAGCTTGCACTTTCATTGTTTTGCAAAACAAATCATTAGCTTCGAGAACAGTTCCATCTGGTGTAAATTCGATATAAGCAATATTTTCTCTGATCCCAGCTAAATATTGCTGACTTTTATCAACATCATGCTGCAAGGCATCAATGAGTTGATCTTTATTTTTACTAAACCACATTGAAACACCAGTTATTAGGGTAGTTAAATAAATATTAGCTCAGTAGCACAAGAAATAGAATTACAAAATGGTTCTTTTTTCTTAATGATTAACAGGTTAACCAACTGCCAGTTCTAACACTCAAGCGCTTTCTTCTTAAACATTGAGCAAATATATAATATTATAAGCCTTACCTAAACAGCCTAGGCTTTGTTATGACCTCGCGTATTCTCAAATCGATTTTTTACTCATCTTTTCTATTAGGCTCTGCTGTATTTTTGCAAGGCTGCCAAGAACAACCTCAATCAGATCAAATCGCCGTCACTGGCGGGCTTATCCAAGGGCAAAAAGAAGGGCGTTTTATTGCCTATAAAGGCATTCCGTATGCAGCAGCTCCGGTAGGAGAGTTACGCTGGCGAGCACCGCAACCTGTGCCTAAGTGGCAAGATGTAAAAGTACTTAACGATTACGCGCCTGACTGTATGCAAAAGCCGTTTGCAGCCGACGCTGCACCGCTTACAACAACCCCTTCGGAAGATTGCCTTTATTTAAATGTGTTTAAACCCACTAAACACAGCGATGCTCCTTATCCCGTTGTGGTATGGATACACGGGGGTGGCTTTGTAAATGGTGGCGCATCACCCGCTGTTTACTCGGGTGAAAGCTTTGCTAAACAAGGGGTTATTTTTGTTAGCTTTAATTATCGCCTAGGCCGATTTGGCTTTTTTGCGCACCCAGCTCTTAGTCGTTTTGAGAACGATGCACTGGGCAATTACGCTTTAATGGATCAAATTGCGGCCCTTGAATGGGTGAAACAAAATATCGCTCAATTTGGTGGTGATGCTGCAAAAGTGACACTCATGGGTGAATCTGCAGGAGGCGCATCGGTACATGCGATGATGCAAACCCCTGCTGCTAATGACTTATTCCAGCAAGCGATTATTATGTCAGCGGGCGGACGAGAACTATTTAAGCAGTTGCCACTTAATAGTGATGATGACACCGTGTTAAGCGCCGAAAAAATTGGCGAAAACTTTGCCAAACAACACACCATTTTAGGCAGTGATGAAAATGCCCTTGCTGCACTACGTGAGTTATCTGCCGAAGACGTGGTTGATAACCTAAATTTGAGCACATTAAATCGACAAAATAATGATGAGTCTACTTACGTTGGCGGGCCAATTATTGATGGCACTATCATCATTTCGGCGACAGAAGCGCGCTTGAGTAAAGGCACATTTAGCCATGTTGCGACCATGGTTGGCACAACAGATATGGATTTGGGCTTTGCTAATTTTGCTTCTAAAGAAGCGCTATTCGCAAGTTTTGCTCCGCACAGTACACAAGCAAAAATGACTTACGATGCAAGCGGCGAAACGCCATTGCCTTTACTCAATTACCAAGTTGGTCAAGATGCGTTAATGCAAGAGCCAGCAAAGTTCGTTGCAAAACGTGTGACAGATATGGGTAAGGAAGCCTTTTTGTATCGTTTTGGTTATGTGGCGCAAACCTTAGATAAACCCGGTGCAGAGCACGCCAGCGAAATTCCATACTTTTTTAATACTGTGGCTGCTAAATATGGACACGTTACCACTGAGCAAGATAAGCAAGCCGCTAAAATAATGCACCGTTATGTGACCAATTTTATTAAATTAGGCACACCAAATGGCCCAGGGTTACCTACTTGGCAAGCATATAAAAATGATGAATCTTTTATACTGCAAATGAATAAATCAGGGACTGCAGAGTTTTTACCGGACCCCTTACAAGCGAGGTTAAACATCACAGCAACCAAAGCTGAAAAGTAATAATTAAATAAGGCGCTTAATATAAGCGCCTTATTTTTATCCTTGCTGCTGAACATACTCAAGCGCTGTCATCTTTTGGTATGTCACATTAGGATGAAATACGTGAGTAGGATCTGGGTCAACCACTTCAATTGGCGTGCCTTGACTGCGTGCAATATCGAGTGCCATTTGGGTAATATTGACGCTAAACGAGGTGCCGATAAAGACGATTTTATCGGCATCGATCATACGCTGTTGCGCCTCAGAGATTCGATAAAGCTCAGTGTAGTATTCATCAAATAACAACACGTAAGGCTTAAACGACTCGTTGAGCTTGGGGCTTTCGTTATTGATATTGAACACCTCAAGCAAGGAGTGGTGCAGGTTGTCTTCGTTAACATTATCCCACGGCGCGTTAAAAGCCATCACATCGTCACCTTGATGGTGAAACAGTGTCATTTGATCTAAGCGACCATGAATAGCAATAAAGTCGGTGTTACCTGCTTTGCCATCAAGGCCATCGATATTTTGCGTAATGAGATTTTTATCACTCAACCAATGATGCACTTCATTGGGACCGTGATGGCGATAGGTTGCAAAACGATGATAATACCAAGCTAAAAATTCACGGGGATTATTTTCGTACATAGCACGCGTTGCCATTTCCATCGGCGTATAATTTTTGCTGCCAATGTTCCAATAACCATCTTCGCCACGAAAGGTCGGTATACCGCTAGCGGCACTCACTCCCGCCCCTGTAATATAGAGTGTATTCATAGAGATAACTTTACCTTGTAAGCAAGTGCATCGGCTGTCACTTGTTGATTATTATCCATACCACCAAGACGATACAAACTTCCTTGGTGCTCTAATAAACCTCGATGATCCATGCTCGCGGTAGCGGCTTTTGGCATCACTTGCCACGTGTTTTTATCAACATCAAAGCGCCAAACATGATCACTCGCTGGCGCTGGTTTGCCATCGTATCCCGTGCCATTGTAGTTATATGGGTTATCAGAGCCGCCCATCATATAAATGTCGCCATTAAAACTGGTTGCTGCCATACGGTAATGGGCAACACCTGTAGGATGCGGTACCGTACGCCAATCTATCTTTAATGGGTTATCAGCATCAATCGTACCTTTTAAACACTGTGCAACCGCAGCGAAAGAACGGCGTTTATCAGCATTCGCCTGTGTTTTAACGCCATCACACACCAATATAGTGTTTCCACTAATTGCCGCCGCTTGGCCAAACACCGGTTGACCTAAAAATGGCGAAGCCTGTTGCCAAGTATCTGTATGCGTATCATAAACTTGTACTAAGTTAACATTGCCATCGTTATGCCAACCACTGACTAAATAGATATAACGCTGCTGGTACGAAAGCGCCACACTGTCATCCACCGGCACAGGCATATTGGCCAGTTGCGTATATGAATTAGAAAGAACATCATAGCGATATACATCGGGTGTAGAGATTTCTTGATGATCAGCGCTAACGGTATACCCACCAAATACATAGGCATGCTGACCCACACCCACTGCTGTACTCGCTAGACGACCAGTAAGGGGTAATGTACTTGGCACGGCTTTAGCCGCTTGCCACGCGTTATCGCCCACTTTAAGGACCCACACTTTGTTGTGAACATCGGTATGTGCTTTACCTGAGCTCAAGCCCATAAAGCTTAAAAAGTAGGCTTGTTCATCAATAACAACTTTGGCTACAGCGTTGTTCGCGACGGCTTCTGGTAAGGCTGGGATGGTTGCAAGTGCAATAGAAAATAGCAGGCTCATAAATTAAATAGGTAACTTAACACATAGCTAAAGAATACCATTTTATGAGCCTGAAGAAAGGCTCGCTATTAGTAAGCAATACTAATACGTTGATTTAAATGAGCTGCCGACTGTGCTTCATCAAGCATTGCTTTAGCATAATCAGTAACTGATATTTTGCTTTCGCCTTTTGCATCAGTAAAGAAGCTGTCACCACCAACACGGTACGGGCCTTCTGACTCACCAGGGTAAATGACTGCAGCTGGTGATACAAAAGTCCAAGCTGTAGCTGCTGTTGATGCTCTAAATACATCAAGTGCCTCACCTTGAGCAATGGCTTCTGCTTTGTATTCAGCAGGAAAGTCTGGGCTTGATACCAGTGTTACACCAGGTGCCACTTCTAAGCTACCTGCACCACCCACCCATAAAATGCGTGTGCCTGTACCTGCAAGCGCGTTTAATAATTGCTTTGCTGTGTTTGCAACAATTTCATGGTTCCCTAAAGCACGACCACCAATTGCCGCAATAACAACATCATTACCTGCAGCTGCAGTTGCGATATCGTCTTTAGTTAAATCAAATTCAGTCACAGTAACGTTATCTTGGGTTACTTTACTTGCGTCTCTAACTAATGCATTTACTTGATGACCACGTGCGATTGCTTCTGAAGTAATGTGGCTGCCAATCCAACCTGTTGCGCCAATAACTGCTAATTTCATGAGGAATTCTCCATTGTTTGTTTCAATGATTGCAGTTTACTTGTTCACTAATTACTGATAAATACACTATATAGATACACATTGTTTCACTTTAAGATACCAATGGATAAACTCAATTCAATTACTAGCTTTGTCGAAGTGGCCCGTACAGGCAGTTTTACTCAGGCTGCAGAGCATTTAGGTTTAAGCCGATTACAAGTTTCTAGGCATATTCAAGATATAGAAAAGTGGCTAAATTTAAGATTGTTTCATCGTACAACACGCAAAGTAAGTTTGACCCTTCAAGGCGAAGAAGCCCTTAGCTATTGCCAGCAAATATTAAATCAAGTATCTGATTTACAAAGCCGAGCGCATAGCCATAACAACGAATTAGTGGGTACTATTCGCGTTGCCTCTCCGATTGGGCTTGGCCAACATAAACTGTTTGATGCCATTAAAGAGTTTACCAAACGCCACCCACAGACGCGATTTGAACTGTTACTTTCAGATAGTTTATCGCAGCTGGTTGATGACCGCGTTGATATCGCTTTGCGTTACATCCACCAGCCTGACGAAGGTCTTATTGCCCGTAAGCTAATGTATATCGCAACCGCAGTATGTGCCTCTAACGATTATTTAGCTGCGAACCCACCGATTTTTGAGCCGAATGACTTAACTGCACATAATTGCCTTATTCATAACAAACACACTATTTGGCAATTTCAACACGACGACAACACACAAAAAGTGACCGTGAAGGGCAACATTGTTGCCAACGATATGGGCGTACTTCTAAAAGCTGCAAAACAAGGAATGGGCATTGCTCACCTACCTTGCGATCTCGCCAATGACTATTTGGCATCAGGTGAGCTTGTTAAAGTACTGCCAGAGCATACAACTATAGGCTCTCACTTATGGGCAGTGTATTTATCACGTAACTTTCAACAAAATGTGGTCAGAGCGTTCATCGACTTTTTAGCCGAGCACTGGCAACACGATATCTTATAATCTAAATCTGCTGCAAATACGTATAGGCTATAAAAAGGAGTAGTAATGCAGCATTTAGATCATGAAGTATCACGCATCATAGAGATGGCGTGGGAAGACAGAACCCCGTTTGAAGCAATAAACCAACAATTTGGTTTAAACGAAAAAAACGTTATCGCGCTAATGCGTGAGCAATTAACACCTTCGAGTTTTAAACTTTGGCGAAAACGCGCAGCGGGTAGGCAAACCAAACACTTAAAACTACGCCATCCAGATATATCCCGTGGTTACTGTAAGACCCAATATAAACATAGATAAAATTACTTTATCTTTTGAGAAAACTGGCCAACTGCATCCACCACTTTTTGAGCGCCATGTTGAATGTCGCTCATCACATTTCCTGACTCAGAGGCGAGGTTAAAACCCAGCTCAGCTTTCGTTTTTCCTAATTCGATTACTTCAACCGTATGTTTAGTCAAAGACCTATTTTGTTTTACAACATCAACAATCTCAACTGTCGAATTAGAGGTTCTTAAAGCAAGCTGCCTGACTTCATCAGCCACCACCGCAAAACCCCGACCTTGCTCACCGGCTCGAGCCGCTTCAATTGCCGCATTGAGCGCCAGTAAGTTTGTTTGATCCGCAATACTACTAATACTTTGTACGATGGCAGCAATGTGCTGCGATTGCTTATCGAGTTCAGCCATTTCAGCTGCGGCTTGTTCCATTTGTTTCGCTAAATCGTCCATTACATGAACCATTTCATCTAAAACAGTGGCACCTTGCTTTGCTGCTTTATCAGTTTCGGTGGATGTGCCGTAAGCGATGTCAGCCGCTTGAGACACAGCCATTTCTAAATTCACTTGTTCGGTGATCACAGTTGCAAACTTAACGACTTTATAAAGCACATCTTGCTCGTTAAAAACCGGATTGTAAGTCGCCTCCAACCAAATGGGTTCACCAAATTTATTCACCCGCTTAAATCGTGACGAGATAAATTGGCCTTTTTGTAATTTCTGCCAAAACTCAGCATAGCCAGTTGAATTTGCTTCGGCTGGTTCACAAAACATCCGGTGATGTTTACCTATAATTTCGTCTTTTGTATAACCGACCCCAGCGAGAAATTGCTCATTCGCTTTTAAAACATGGCCTTCTAAATCAAACTCAATAACTGCCATAGAGCGATTAATTGCTTTCACTAAGTCTTTATTTTCTCGCGATGTTTCAATTGTTCGGGTCAGCACGCTGGCATGAAGATCAAACTTTTCAAAGCCCTGCTGTTTATTTAAAATTGGATGAAAAAATGCTCTTAACCAAACATGCTGGTCCTGCGCATTTAAAAGTTGAACAGCACCGACCCAAGCTGATTTGTCTAAAATAGCTCGTTTAAAATGAAGGTAATGCTTTGCGTCTTTGGCGCTGCTAGGCACCAAGTCAAGCAGAGGTTTTCCTATTAATTGGGCTTCTGTAAAGCCGAGTTCTGCTAATACTTGCGTATTGGCAAACGTGATACGACCTTCCCTATCAAGTTCCAGCGTAAACATTCTATTATCTAATGTATCTTTCACTTGAGATACACGAAACAATTCATCTTCTAACTGAGCTATCCTTTCTTTCAATGGCTGGGTAAAAAACATAAATCATCCCACCTTAAATACTAAAATCATCACAGAGTAGCTCGATAAGGACTACTAAATCTGTACCGTTCGATGATATTAGCGTAAAAAAGTTGGACAAATAGCCGCTTTCAAGACATTAGGAAGTTTCTTGAAGCAAAATAAGAAATAATTTAATCAAATAGCATTATAAAAGCCTAACTGAGTAGGCTTTTTGTCAGTGATTCAGTTGATTTGCAAATTGTCCAACTGCATCAACCACTTGCTGCGCACCGTGTTGTATGTCTTCCATCACCTTGCCAGACTCATTTGATAAAGACACACCTTGCTCGGCTTTCACCTTGCCTTGCTCAATAACCTTTACCGTATTTTGCGTAAGTGACTGATTGTTATTTACTACTTCAACAATTTCTTCAGTGGCTTTTGAGGTTCTTGACGCAAGCTGCCTGACTTCATCAGCCACCACCGCAAAGCCTCGGCCTTGCTCACCAGCACGAGCAGCCTCAATTGCTGCGTTTAGCGCCAGTAAGTTCGTTTGCTCCGCAATACTACTAATACTTTGCACAATGGCTGCAATTTGTTGTGACTGTTTATCGAGGGCTGAAATCTCTTGGGCTGCTTGCTCCATCTGCTGAGCTAATTCATTCATCACTGTCATGGTGTTTTGTAACACCTCAGCCCCTTGTTGAGCGAGTCTATCGGTCTCAGTTGATGTGCCATACGCAATTTCAGCCGCTTGTGAAATTGCATGCTCACGATTAACTTGCTCAGTGATCACAGTGGCGAACTTCATCACTTTGTAAAGCTCACCAAAATCATTTGAAATAGGGTTGTATGAAGCTTCAAGCCACACTTCATTGCCATGACGGTCAACACGTTTAAAGCGATCAACAACAAACTCACCACGTCTTAAGCGCTGCCAAAACTTCTCATATTCCGCAGATTCAGCAAGTGCATGATCACAAAACATACGATGGTGCTTGCCAACGATCTCATCTTTTTTATAACCCATACTCTCTAAAAACGGTTCATTTGCGTTAATAACCTTGCCCTCAAGGTCAAACTCAATAACTGCCATCGAGCGATAGATGGCATTAATAGTGTCACGCTGTTCACGAGAAGTAGAAATAGCATCGGTAAGCACAGTGCCGTAAATAGCAAAGTAATTAAGCTCACCTTGCTCTGTGTGTACCGGGTGAGCAATTAATCGTAGCCACTCAAGCTTGCCGTCATAGCGAGTTATTTGTAAGTGCCCTACACCATGCTGTTGATTTTCAATGGCGTTTTTTAGGTCTTTAAACTGGTCAGTATTTCGAGATTGTTCAGTAATAATATCTTGGAAGGGCGAGTCAATTAGCTGATTGTGCGAGTAGCCTAATTCATCTAAAAAGTTCTGGTTAATATAGGCCATTGTGCCATCAGCACGCAGCCTAAGCACCAACATCTCTTCATCAATACCTGAAGTGAGATCTTTTAGCGGATAAAGCTCAGCTTTTAACGCATCAATTTCAGCCTGTAAGGATTTATTAAACCACATAAAACGCCCTGATTTTTTATTAACGTGTTGTTGTTCATAAAATTGTAGAACAATTAACGCAGGGCGCTACTTTAAAATAAGCAAAAAGAATTAAGAAAAGTGATTTAACTAAGAAGCTTGAGAGGTCAATTTAACGTATTTCTCAGCCAGCTCATCTAACGTTTCACGGTGATTTGGATCTGGCTTAATGCAATCAATAGGACACACACTCACACAAGTAGGGTTATCATAATGCCCAACACACTCAGTGCATTTATTTGGGTCTATTTGATATATCTTCGCGCCCATATAAATAGCCTCATTCGGGCACTCAGGATCACACATATCACAGTTAATACATTTGTTATTGATGAGTAATGCCATTTAATGCCCTCGAACATAAATCACTATAAAACAAATAGTTACATGAGTAGGTATGTAACACATATATTTTTCAAACAAGCTTAGTTTAAAAAATATTCGATAAATAATAACACAATTCGTAGCACACTCTGTTTATGAGCAGCCGTTACAAAAGCGGTCGCACATTCTACTTTACCCCACTCTAAATTTTGTTGATCTAGATCAAACGACAGGCCTGCAGGGCTTAATAAACCTGAGTTTTAGAGAAATGAAAAACACGAATAAACCCATTACAAAAGCCGAATACATCAAAGCAAAAGCGGTTTGGAAAGAGACGAAGGCACCTTTTTCAATGTTGTACATAAAAAAGTGTGTTACTGCGATTCAAATAATTTCAAATTTTGAAAGAAAAGTTGCTTTAAAACAAGGGATTAAAAATAAGCCCTTGGTTCGTTTGTCTAAATATGAGCAACAACACAATTTACGGCTCGTATTCACCCCAAAAGGTAAGGTCATCTTCTATTCTAATTTCCCGAAAAAGTTAGAGATCCGAAACGTAAAGCTAGGGGAGTTACCAGAACTCACCATTGCAAAAGCAAGAGAGCTTACGCAAACGATCTTAGAGGGAAGAACGATATTCGCCGATTTAAACACTATTTTTAAAGAATATGAGCAGAACCTGACAAACCGACATTTACTCGCACCAACAAAGTTTGCAGCCGGTTCATTGAGAACATATAAGTGCAGAGTAAAAAAGCTTAAGCAGTACTTTAATATGAAAACGAGATTTCAAAGTATTACGGCAGGGGATCTTGAGCGAATCATTGATAAAATTATTGCTAGCGAATCCAACAACCAAGCCATAGAGCTATTTGCTCAAATAAGGCGTATATGGAAGTTTGCCAAAAATAAGTTTAACAATGGCCGTAATCCTGCTGCTGACATTGATGATTATTATGTTTCGGATCGAGTTGATACTCCCCGCCCGTGCCAAGCCTACACGGACTTAGATTCAATTGCAGAGTTGTGGATCAACCTTGCAACTACGCCATGCATTCACCAGAAGAACGCAGCCAGGTTTATGATTTTAACGGGCTTGAGGCCTATCAACATTCCTCAAATGAAATGGTCATGGCTGAATAGTATTACCTTTCCGACCTTAATAACTTTTCCGTCATCCATCGTAGGTGTACGTGGTGAAATGAAAAACCAAAAAGAATACAGACTCCCACTAACAAAAATGATGCGAACTATTATCCTTGAACAAAGGGCATGGATGGAATCGGCACGACCTAATTGCAATCAAGAGTTCATTTTTCTGCAACCACGCGACCCTATGAAGCAATTTTCTAAACGCTCCCTCGATAAAATTATCAAAGACTATTCTCCATTTGATGCAGTAAAAGGCGATATCGAACAGATTGTAATGAAAGGCTCTGCGGGTGCATTTTGTACTATGTGTAGAAGCTTTTTTAAATCCAATACAAAAGAGCTGTTGGTATCAAACGGCTACCACTTTAAGCATGCAGAAGACTTAACCCGGTTAGCACTTCATCATTTGAGAAAGTCTGATGATCCGAATGGGCTTAACTACGATAAATCTGAAGAGCTCTACGGCACTTCAACAAAACTTAAGTTCAATGTATTTAAGTTACACGAGGTCAGCATTTTAAAACGAGTCCATGAGTTTCAAAGCTTAGAGTTAAGGCCTACAGCATTTCAGGTAAACCAACAAAAAATAATCAAAGATAAGGAACATAAGAAAGCGCTAAGAGAGCGAATAAAAGCATCTCTTGTCCATAAAGGTGCATACATTCAATTCATAAATCAGCCTTTTGGCGATACAGGAAAATCAGTTAAAGAGTTAATTCTGACTAAAGATGGTAGAACTGTAATCGAAAGTTACCTTGATGATATTGCTGTTTAAGCTAAATACTCATCCGAAAAGTATACTGAAAGAGCATATAGAAACTAAATAATGACTTAGCGTAAAGCCGGGTCATTTTTCGTACAACAGCAAAGATAATGAACACTTTTCGCTCAAAAATAATAAATAGTATTGGCAAAAATAAATTTAACGATAGAACGAAGAAAAGTATTGAATTTTGATGGACTTACAAAGAATTTATAAAAAATACACAAAAATCGTTAAAAAATTTTATTTTAAAAAAATTAAAAAAGTTTAGTACCCAAAACATACTAATACACCACCAAAAAGCTCAGATTTGATAATAAGCTTATAAACGACTTATCAGTAGCTTAAACAAAGCCATTTAATTTCACCACCAAAATGATCTTAGTAGTCATAGGCTTAAAGCCATAGCTGGCAAGGCTTCCCCCTCTTGCAGCAATCAAAAAACTCATTCAACATAATAAAAAAGCGACAACATTAATTCATCCCAGATGAAGTAATAAAGACTTAATAAAATATGAAAAAAACTAAAAATAAGTTTAAGAAAAATACAATAAGCAGAATATTAGATAAAATTAAAAACCTATCTAAAATAACAAGTGAAAATGAGTCTGAGAAGCAAAGTGAAAGTGAGTGTATTAGCAAGTCGAAATTCGACAGTATTAAACCACCATATAGTGATAAAGATATTTTAATATTATCTGAATGCGCTGCAGCAATTGAATACCCAGAACCAGAACCAGGTCAACCAAAAAAAGATCATAGGAAATCTAAATATTGTAGCAAAAGCAAATTAAGGTTCATTTTTAACTTAAATGGAATCGTACAATTTTTTGCATACTACCCTGGCCATCGAAAGTTAAAAAAGCCTTTATTGGGTAACAATAAAACAATGACAGTCGCTGAAGCTGCAACTCTTAGCGCCATCATTTTTGATAATCAACTGTCTGGTCAAACGCTTGGAGAAGTTGCTGAAAAATTCATTGAAAGCCTCTCAATGAAACATGAAAATGATAAAAGAGTCATTTCTAAAAAAACTATCAAAACATATTCATCACAAATAAATGCCTTTGTGAATGTAATTGGCAGTTCTGCAAAGTTCTTAGATATAAGCCAAGAAGAAATAAAGTCTGCTTTTGACAAACTATATGAAGAAAAGAAAGCAAATTATACATATGATGTTTCTAATAGAGTTAAATCATTATTTGCTTTTGCTTCAGAAAAGCTAAATCTTAAGAATAAATCTATCAACGAAATTCGTACTAGCTATATTCCAGCACCTATCAAGTCTACTTTTAATGGGTATACCGATGGCGAGGGTATTTCAAAGCTCATGTATAGATTAGAAGAGGAGCCCAACACCCAAAAAAAGAACGCTGTACTTTTAATGGCTTTCACAGCTGTTAGGCCAGTTAACATAATTGAATTAAAAACAAGCTATCTAGATAACTTAAAGAACCCTAAATATATAACTTATCCAAAATCCACAATGACCAAAGAAGGAGCCATGAAGAACAAAGGACAATTCAAAATAAAGTTAACTCTGCAAATGACAAAAATAATCAAAAATCAGTTATCACTACATCCTGATAAGCCTAATGAGTACTTATTTTTCAGCTTTAAAGACTGTACTAAAGCGATGCCGTATAATTCTTTAAGGGAATACTTCATGTTGATTTGCCCTAATGACATCTATAAATCATCTCTGGAAGACCTTTATGTGAAAGGTACAGCTGGACCTTGCTTTACCTTACTTAGACAGCACGCTAAAACCAATGTTGTCAGATATCTAGTGAAAGAAGAAGGTTATTCACTCAGCAATGCGCAAATTGAGTCAAAACTAATACTTGGACATACAGGAAGAGATCATGACCGTTCAGGGGAGCATTACGATAAAAACGATGAGCTTTATGATTTAAGAGCAGAAACGGCGTATAAATATTTTTTAATTAATGAAGCTATTATTCTGCAAGGCTTAGATGCTTTTAAAAAAGGTAAACGTATTATTGAACCTGAATTACCTATAAAACTACCCGAACATTTAATCCCGTTCACTCAAAAAGAATGCACCACTTTAAGAATATAAAGTTCGCTCTGAGTTAATAAGATGAGATCTTTTGATTAAGGTCTCTTGTAGGAAGGATCAAACAGACACATAAAATGTTAAGCCAGGCGTTGCTTCTAGCTCATATTTGGACAAAAACACGTTAGAGTATTTAATCAGTAACGCCCAATTAACAGGCAAAAAATAGTTGGTTTAAATAAGTGACGGAGGAGCAAAAACCAACTATTTTTGTTCTTGTTATATTTATCCTATCTGCTTATTTAAAGCAGGCAGGCAACCATCTTGTCTTAAACAGATTGTTTGTAAAAGTACTTCCAATAAAGAAACCATTTCTCTAGGCTCTATAACTATCGCGCTTATGTTAAAGGCTCCATTAGTTATAAGTTCAGACAAATCTTTTGTAGGCGCATATTTGGCCATTTTACTTTTTACAAACATTGGAGCCCCGTCGTTACCAACAACCGGTGCGCCAAACTTCCCCCATATTTCAGCTGCTAGATTATTTTTGCCTGCCTTTCCGATATATAGAATTTCACCCTTCAAATTCGAGATAAAGTAAACGCCACTTTTGTCTTTATATGTTTCGGATGGAACATGTTGCTTAAATGATTCATTGAAAACTTTCATCCTTGGGAACGCTACTACATTGAACTCCAACTCCTTAAAAGAATCATTTAGAGAACTAGCAAATGAATTAATAATCTCGGCGATACTGTTTAGGTGCATAATACTCCGTAAATATAACGCCCAATTAAGGTGTGAGCCACGCTACCACAACACTCAATTTGGACGCCGTAAACACTGAACTTGAACCAAGCCAAAAATGCCAAGCGTGGGGAATCACTCTTAAATTGTTTGTTATATTTTGTTTGCGAATTTCCTATATGTAACTTCTCGACTAAATGGTGGTCTCATTTCAGTACTGTCATATATTTCATATTTGGCTACAATTTTTCCATATGAATCTAACTCTGAAACCATATAGGTATCTGTATCCAAGCCCTGCTTTTGTTTCCATGTTGATGAAGTTTGAAGCAAAAGGTGATCATTAGGTGTTCCAAGAAGCTCACTATACTGACTAGTTACATCATGCCCTTCAATAACTTTTTCCTGTTTAGCCTCGGGAGTATCTTTGATGGCAGCTTTTTCTTCTGATGATTCAACATCTGACACTACCTCATCTGAAGCTTCAAAAATGCTGAGTACTTGAGAAAGAGACATGATATGGAATGTTTTACCTTGTGTTTCTTCTCTAAACTCATCTACTAATTCAAATCGAGGGTAAATAGCCTTTTTATCACTTTTATGGAACCAATCAGACTTAGCATCTCCTGAAACAAAAATTACATCTTTGTTTTGTTGTTTCGCTAAATACAATATTTCATGCCAAATCAATAAATCTCCTGCTTGATTTGCTTCCTTTGAACCATCTTTATAACCTGGTGGAATTTTATGATCATTTCTTCGCTTCAAATCATCTTCAACAATTTGAACATCTATATGATCGTCATCTAATATACGACCATCTAATACTTCATGATACATCTTACTTACTGGGTCATTCCAACCCCAGTTTTTAACAGACATTAATGTCTGTTGAAGTTTATTTCTATAGGATTTTAATGCTTCTTTTAAGTTATCTTCTAGCTGTTCAAGCTCTGCATACTCATCCATCCCGCTTAGTAATGGGTGCGGACAAACGTACTTAAAGTTTTGACTAGACTTATCCGAAATTAACTTATATAAATCCGTTAATTTAGTTGACCTATTATCTAAATACTCTCTCGCAGCTTGAGATGGAATGTACAAACGATCTTCATTAACAAGAGTTGTGTAAATTCTCTTAATTTCCTCCACGCTCTTACCGTCTGTTGTAAATGGTAAAAGCAATACATTGGCATCAAGTACAAACAAACAATCTGTTTTTAAGTCGTCTACAGACTTCAAACTAAACTTGAAAGCTTCTTTTGGGGAAGTATAAATTTCCCTTTTGTTAAATATAAGACTCAATTTTACCTCCAAAAATATAGCGCCCTGTTAATGGGCAAAATTTAGTTGGCTATAATCTTGAGCGGAGCGAAATCAGCCAACTGAATTTTGTCCACTATTCAACAGCTTGTTAGGTGAATTACTGCACTATATTTTCAGGCGTTAAAGTTTTACCACAAGTCATACATGAGGGCTTCATTCTAGCGATGAGTTTATACTCACCATTATATGTGCCTTTAGAGCCTAAATTACGTAGACTTGTTTTAGACCACTCTTGCGAATATGGCTGATCATTTTCACTTTCAACTATTTCACCTGAGGCTCCACATGAGCACTGTAATTTTGTATACGTTCTCATTGTCATATTTAGTTCCTTTCTGGAAATTTGTGCCCAATACTCAATTCACCTAGACATAATGACTCCCCATG
>NZ_PNCP01000053.1:0-1240 GCF_005886115.1 Pseudoalteromonas sp. S4492 | reverse complement strand
TCTACAGCTTCAATCGCTGCTTTAATTTCTGCAGGTGTTGTTGCACTTTCGCGTACGGCAACAAGTTTAGCAATTTCTGCTTTTAACGCACCTAATTCTTGTTCGTCAAGTAATGCACTGTCGGTTGCCAGTGATGCTTCAAGTGCTTCAACAACACGTAACGCTTCAACTTGCTGCTCTTTAAGCATACGCGCTTGCATGTCGTCTTTCGCGTTAGTCATTGATTCTCTGAGCATGTTTGCAACTTGATCATCCGATAAACCAAATGATGGTTTGACCTGAATTTCAGCTTGCACACCGGTTGATTTTTCCATTGCCGATACACTTAATAGGCCATCAGCATCGACTTTAAAGGTTACGCGAATATGCGCAGCACCGGCTGCCATGGCCGGAATACCTTTTAAGCTGAATTTAGCCAACGAACGACAATCGTCAACTAACTCACGCTCACCTTGTAGTACATGCAGTGACATAGCCGTTTGACCATCTTTGAAAGTGGTAAACTCTTGTGCACGTGCAACAGGGATCGTGGTGTTACGTGGAATAATTTTCTCAACCAAGCCACCCATGGTTTCAAGACCTAGCGACAGTGGTAATACGTCTAATAGCAACATGTCTGAATCTGGCTTATTACCAACCAGTACGTCTGCTTGTAATGCCGCACCGAGTGCAACTACGCGATCTGGGTCGATAGAAGTTAGTGGCTCTTTATCAAAAAATGCTGCAACTTGAGAGCGTACAATTGGCATACGAGTCGAGCCGCCAACCATTACAACTTGTAGTACTTCTTCGTTCTCGATACCGGCATCTTTAACCGCACGACGACAAGAGCGTAGTGTTTTCTTCACAAGGCTAAGAGCTAGCTCATCAAACGTTTCGCGGGTAACTTCAACCTTGTGGCTTTGACCATCAAACTCTAAACCAACATTTACAGTTTGGTATTGGCTTAGCGCTTCTTTACACGCTTTTGCTTTATTGATGAATAAACGCAATACCGATGCAGAAAGCTCGCTCACACCCGTTTGTTTTTTGAAGTAATCAACTAGTAGCGAGTCAAAATCGTCACCACCAAGGCTTGAGTCACCGCCAGTCGCAAGTACTTCGAATACACCTTGGTGTAAACGTAAGATAGAAATATCGAAGGTACCGCCACCTAAATCGTATACGGCGATAATGCCTTCTTGGCCTGAATCAAGGCCATAAGCAACAGCCGCAGCCGTTGGCTCGTTTAATAAACGTA
>NZ_PNCP01000052.1:0-57576 GCF_005886115.1 Pseudoalteromonas sp. S4492 | reverse complement strand
AAATGGAATTGCTGATTACGATAAAGACAATATTTGGTTCCAATTTACAAGTATTGAGATGTGTTAAAAGTACAGCTAACAAGTTACTCAAAAGGACGCAAAACGCTTGGCTTGTGCTTCTTCGTCGCTAATTTTAGCCAAGCATTTATGCGCCCATTAGTAAGGCGTTAGGCAATATGGTAACTTTTATGCAAAAAATTAAAATTATGGCATTAATTATTATGATTTTAATTTCAGGTCTTGCAAAAAGTTCGAGTAGGGAGCTATCGCCTGAAGAAAAAGCTTATCTAGACATTGAAGTTTTGTCTCAAGCAGTTGAGCTTTATCATAGTGAATTTGGCAGTTTTCCAACTAATGAACAAGGCTTAGATTTATTAAGTCAGGAAGTATTTGTTAGTAAAAATTTTCCTTGTAAAAAAGAAAAACTTATCAGTAAATTACCTCTAGATCCTTGGGGACGAGACTATTTATATCTTGTGCCAGGTATAAACAATCCAGAAGGCTTTGACATATGGACAAATGGGAAAGATGGCCTCCCTGGAGGTACTGGTGTAAATAGGGGATGTGGGAACTGGGATGATCTTAAATGCGGGTTAAAAAAACAAAATAGTCCTTTCAAAATTGTTTTTTTGCTGCTAATAATTGGCTTTGGAGTGGGTATTCCACCTTACATTTTTGGTGTTTATTTAGCTTACAAAAAAGTAAATTCAATTAAAAAGTCACTGTTTGGCTACCATTTGGGAGTATTTTGTTACCTTATTGTAGCGGTATTATTGGCTGCAATTGTTCCAAGTACTCTTTAACTAAGTGAATTATTGCCTAACAAGCCAAGTCAGTCGGATTCGTAACATTGTCGCGCTTTTTTCTCACCCGCTCCGCGGGCAAAAAGCCCGCCACTGCTACTCACCGCTGCTTGGAGCGTTATATTGCATTTTAAGTTTGTGAAATGAATTTAGTTAAGTGATCTACCTTGCCTATATCTTCTGGCTCATTATGCTTTGTTTCGCCATTCCAAACATTTGGTCAGGGTTAGCTACAGTTAGCTTTTTAGCCTGCATTGTTGCAGTTATTAATGACTCAATTAAAAGTTATAAAATTTACCGAAAGGGTCAAGTCTCAGCTATACGTAAGTGGTTGGTATATTTATATTCACAGTTAGTAGTAACTTCTATGGCAATAATCATGCTCTATTATGGTGTAGTTGAAATATAACAAAACTAATTAAAAGAGCTGACAAAACTCAGTTGGCTGAAGTCGCATCGCTCAAGATTATAGCCACTAAATTTTGCCGATTAACAAGGGAGTTAGTGCACAATTAAATACATCATACTGTTAAGCATATTATTTGTAGCCGGCTGTGATACATCTTATGGTCTAATAGTTCCAATAACACCAAAATATGAAGGTGGCTGGGATTGCGCTATTGGTGAGTTAGAGACAATTGGCTTGTCTGGTAAAGTCGTAGAATCAAATCAGTTACTCGTAACTGATTTGGCAACAAATGAGTATGCATTTACTGCAGCGTCAAGTAGGTATAGTTCATTGGAGCTATATTCTATGCAAGTTCACACTGCACCCGAATGTGAATTAGCATTAAACTCTTTCAGCAAAATGCAGGCGTTCATAAAAGTATTAGAGTCAAATTGCTCTTATAAAGCTGAGTATTTCAATGCTTCGTTCCAGTGCAGATTTAACAAGTAAAGGCACCCGACATCAAAACCACCGCTTCGCTGGGTTTTTCCGCCGACGCTATGCTAGAAAAACGCCTGACTCGCTCGCTATAAACAGGTTGTGCTACAAGGAGAGTTAAATGTATAAATTTACCACTATTTTAATATCGTTGTTGTTTGTGACGTCGTGCGCATCAACTTCCCCACAGCTTAATTCAGGTACTCCTGTTAATATTTATGGTGTTTCTTCGTTATCACCTAAAAATGGTAGTTGGTCTGTCATTACGTCTACGGGGTATCAGCTTACTCTCGGAACTAAGCTGAATGATGACAGCAGTGGCATTATAAATTTGTCACTCTATCAAATTCCCGAGTTTGCCTCCGATGAAGAATTTCTGTCGCATGTAGTCAAACATCGAGCAAACTCCCCGGATATTGGCAGGTTTGCTCTTGTGGAAAACTCAGAAGAGTTGGTACAACTTAATGGTGCAACGTGCATCAAGCACAAAACTATTTCTCAAGATAACAGTGCTAAAGTCGGTGGCAATAAAACAGCCGTAATGCTGATAGAGTATCTTGGATATAATTGCATACACCCATTTAAAAAATCTATTGGTGTGCATACGGAATACTCTCTACGTCACTATAAGGGTAAAGAATATCCTGAATTAGCTCAAAATGCAGAAGAGTTTTTTAGTGATATACAGTTTAAAGCGTTCTAGCAGCAAAACGAAGCAATCCAGGGCTGATTTAAAAAAACTGGCTTGTGCTCATTCGTCACAAATTATAGCCAACTATTTTTGCCGCTTAAAACGGCGTTTTATTTCAAGGAAGACTAAGTGCAATTTCCAGAGCTAGAATCATCTCGTTTAATTCTTAATAAGTTATCAAAAAGTGACGGGCAGGCTTTACTTGATATTTTCACTGATGAAAACGTTGTTAGATATTACGATATCGATGTTTTTAACTCAGAAAAACAATCATTGGAGTTAATTGATTTTTTTAATCAACGCTTTGCTGACAAAGTAGGTGTTCGTTGGGCTATTCGAGTTAAGAGTTCGGGAAAACTAATTGGTACGTGTGGATTTAACTCAATAAACTTGAAGATGAAAAATGCAGGTATTGGCTATGAGTTATCCTCAAAGTATTGGGGGCTTGGCTATGCTTGTGAAGCTGTTAACACGATTATCCAATTTGCATTCTCTAATGACCAACCTTTAGGTGAACTCTACCGGATCCAAGGTGACATTATGATTGGCAATACTGCTTCTGAATCAGTGTTAAAAAAGCTAGGTTTCAAAGAGGAAGGAATTAGGCGTTCAAGTGGTTTCTGGAAAAACGAATTCCATGATTTAAAGTGTTTTGGTTTAATAAAACCTGAATTTAAAGAAATATAACAAGTTTATTAAACTAAAGACTTAAAATAGCCCTTTGAATTACAAACTATAACGGTCTAATTTGGGCAAAGTGAGTTAAACCTAGCGCTTTAACTCACTGAGATGAAAAGTATAAGACTAACAACATGTCTTTCACTATTTAGGCAGGTTTTGGCTTTACGTTCTGTATAGCACTTTAATTACATGCCAACCAAAGCGCGTTTTCACTAAATGTGGCTCTAAGATTTCGCCGCTGAAAGCTACTTTGTCAAACTGTGGCACCATTTGACCGCGTCTGAATTCACCCAAATCGCCGCCTTTTTTACCCGACGGACAGGTTGAATATTTTTTAGCTAACGTCTGAAACTTCGCACCTTTTTTAAGTTGCTTGATGATGTCTTCAGCTTGTTCTTTGTGCTTAACAAGAATGTGCAGTGCGTGCGCTGTATTTGCCATGGAAAATCTCGAAAATTAAAACGCGCGTATTTTATCACGGCAATCAACACTGAGCCACTGCGGCTATTTATGTTTACCTGTTGCCTGCAAAAATCCTTTCACCAAACAAAATTGCGCTAAATAATAACTCCCCATGATTGCGATATCTGCATGCATAATTTCTAAATAAAAGCGGTTAAGGCCAAGAATAGAGTCTGATATAACAAACATTGCCCCACCTAACACTAAAAAGCCGTTAGATTTACCTGTCATCCAAGTAAGGCTTGCCATTATGCTAAGTACCAACATATAGACAATCACCGGAATGAGCATGTCATTCAGGTTTGGATAAAATAAGCAAAAAACAATGATGGCCAAAAAGAGATAAAGAAGTACAACGTCTAGTCGCCAGTTTTTAATTGGCAACATGCTGATGATATAAAAGGTATGGCTTATAAAAAATGCCGCTAAACCACCTATAAAGAGTTGCCCTGTATCAAGGGCTAGCAACACATCACCTAGTGCTGAAAAACTAAGAGCGAATAATAAAGTAATAAAAGTGCGATTTTGTAACTGACTACGCCCTTTTAACACCATCACAATCAACAGGCCGATTGGTAATGTTTTAAATAGCGCCATAATAGGCTGAGTTAATGATGGTATAAAGAGCAGTAAAGCAATGTAAATCGAGCTTAAGATTAGAAAGAGAATGTTCATATTCTTATTATTGTTATTTGTTCCCAATAACGAGAATAGCAAGCTTTGCTTTAAATGTTTATAAAAAATGCTGCTTTTGTTTTTCGGTCAGTAACTTACACTGTGTCAGTTTGCCAAAAAAACGATAACGATGACGGCCAACCCAATCATACATACGATCGCGAAAGCCTTTTGGCAGCAGCTTGAACAGCTTAACCAAAGAGAATGGAAAACCTAATTGAGTTGCGATAAATAACACAGCGTCACTTTGTTTATATAACTGGTTATTTTCAATCACTAACATTGAAGAGAGTGGATCGTCAACTTGATGCGCCTTTAGTAAACGTTCACCTTTATCGCTTTGCATGGGGCATAACTTAAAGGTTATTTGCTTATCAAAGCGAACAATAAACTGAACACAAAAATGGCACAGATTGCACTGACCATCAAACAAGATGACTGGGCAGTGAGTTTGCAAGATTAGCCGCTTACTTGCACAACTTGTTTACCGGTAAAGCCACCAGCAAGTTGTTTATTTAAAGCAGCTGAAACAGCCTCGGCGTTAAAATCAACAGCATGGATTTGCGGTAATTTGATCTCGCCACGGGCTGCATTATCGAGTAATAAGTTACCCATAAAGCTCAATTTTTGTTGTGCACATAAGCTATTTGCAAGCCAAGCTCCACCTAAGGATACAATGCCAATATTTGGTGCGCGTCTAAACATAAGTTCTTGTTCAAACTTAGGTAACTCATTTAAACAGGCAATACGGCCACAAAAGCGCATTAGCTCAACGTTACGAATGGTAGTATCGCCACCAATACAATCAAGCACCGCATCAAAGCCTTGCGGACCTAATTCACGGCGAATTTTATCTTCAAGTTTTGGGTCTTTGTAGTCAAACACCACATCAGCACCTAATTGCTTAAGTAACTTATGATTGTGTTTGCTGGCAGTGGTAAACACGGTGGCACCACGTTGCTTAGCAAATTGAATAGCGAATTGACCAACGCCACCCGCACCTGCATCAATAAACAGTGAATCCCCTTCGCTTAGCTGCAACTTATCAAGTGCAATTAATGCCGTCATCCCTGAACAAGGTAAGGTTGCAGCATCTGCCGGTGATACGTTATCTGGCACAACCGATACCGCATAGTTTGGAACCGTTGTGTATTCAGATAACACACCTTGGTCGCCAAGGCTGGCGTGCCATACAACACGTGCGCCAACACCTGGGAATACACCTTTACTTGCCTGAACAACCACGCCAACAGCATCGTGACCTAATACATGCGGGTAATGCCATTTACAAAAACCTTGTTTTGCAAAGTTGGCATCACCATGATTTAAGCCCACATATTCAACTTTAACCAAAAGCTCATTGCCTTCAGGGCTCGGTACTGGCACAGAAAGTTCAGATAACGCTATGGCGTCATTCGGCTCAATCAGTGCAAGCGCGCGCATTGTTGACGGAAGATCTGTAGTTTGTTGAATATGTGACATTTAATACTCTGGGTTAAAGGTTGTTTAGTTCAAAGCTCCAACGACCATTAAATGCTTGATAAGCACTTACTTTGGCCTGTAATGAAGCAATTGTTGAATCAACAGCGTTCTCTTGCGCTATTAAAACATCCTGTCTCGCATCTAACAACTCTAAGTAAGGAATTTGTCCTTCTTGGTACATTGCTTGAGCTTGACCAAATGCTTTATTCGCATAATTAAAACGTTGATCAGCATAACTTAACTGTTGCTGCTGTTTGACTAGCCTTTGTAAAGTAAGTTCACTATCGCTAATGGCTTTTAATACTTTACTTTGATAGTCACTGTAAGCGGCTTCACTTAAAAATTGCTGCGCATCACGCTGCGCTAATAATGCAGGATAGCTGAGTAATGACCATTCAACTTTTGGCGTTACTTGCCATTGTTGCACGGTATCTTCTAAGCCATTGCTGGTTAAGCTCACCACACCTGCAAACCCGGCCAGACTAATATCTGGCAGTAATGCTTTTGAGGCGGCAACACTTAGCGAATAAGCCTGACTAAACTGATATAAAGCACTGGTGATATCTGGTCTGAGTGCCATTGCTTCACTGGCTTTAGTAAACGACACACTAAATTCATGGCTTAATAACTCAGGCTCTTCAACCAGTGTTATATCGCTTGCAAGTCGCCCTGTTAGCACCGCAAGGGTTGCGAGGTCACGATATTGCAAGTAACTAAGCTCAGGAATAAGCGCTTGTTGCTGCTTTAACTGCGCAAGGGTACGGTTAAGATCAAGTTCATTCGCAACCCCCTCTTCTACTCGCGCTTTGAGCACATCGATACTTTGCTCGAGTGCCTCGATTTGCATTTCAATGATAGCTTGCTTTTGCACATTACCTTGATAGCTGACATAGCCTTGCACCACAGCTGAAACCACTTCAACCTGTAATGCTCTTAACTGCTCGGCTTGGTTTAGTGCACCGGCATTAGCAGCATCGACAAGTGCAGTGATACGACCAAACAAATCAAGCTGCCAATTAACATTAACGCCTGCGTTTGATTGGCGCGTAATTGCGCCATCTAAGCTGCTTCGCTCTGCGCCAACGCTTAGGCTGCCCTGCGGATAATAATCCGCACGGGCTGCACCTAAACGGGCAATGGCTGCATCAAGTTGAAGCTGACTGGTTTTTAGGTCGTGATTCATTGCTAATGCATCAGTCACTAAATTGTTTAACTGCGCTGAATCTAAACGGCGCCACCAGTTATTTTCGCTCGCACCTTCGTTTTGCTCACCAATTTGTGTATCACTTACAAATTGTGTCAAGCTCACTTGCTGCTCTTGCATATCTACGCTTTGTGCGCAGCCTGCCAGTGCTCCGGCTAACAGCATCGCACTAACTAGTTTGCCGTGTTTAAAGAGTGCATGAAGAGGCTTATGCATCGTGTTGCTCCTTCTGCGATTTTTTAGTGACTAACATATAAAATACCGGGGTGAACAATAAGCCGAACACAGTTACACCAATCATGCCTGAAAATACCGCGTTACCCATGGCATGACGCATCTCAGCACCAGCACCTGTTGCTAAAACAAGGGGTACAACGCCTGCCGTAAAGGCAATTGATGTCATTAAAATTGGGCGAAGTCGTAAGCGACACGCTTTGATGATAGCTTCAAGGTGAGACACCCCCCCTTTATGCTGATCTCGTGCAAACTCAACCATTAAGATGGCGTTCTTACTTGCTAGTGCAACCAGTACGATTAATGCGATTTGCGTGAAGATGTTGTTGTCATCACCAACAAACCACACACCCAACAAGGCCGAGAAAATCGTCATAGGCACAATCAAAATAATAGCCAGTGGTAATCTTAAGCTCTCGTATTGCGCAGCAAGTACCATAAATACAAGCAATACAACGAGTGGGAAAACATACACCATGGTATTACCCGCTAATATTTGCTGATAAGTTACTTCTGTCCACTCAAACTCAATACCATTTGGTAATGTCTCTGCAAGGATTGCTTCAATCGCATGTTGCGCTTGATCAGAGCTATACCCTGGTGCTGGGCTACCATTTAATTCAGCTGTAGGATAACCGTTATAGTGCATTACACGATCTGGGCCTGTTGTTGGTGTGACCGTTAATACAGAGCCTAATGGCACCATCTCACCCATGCGGTTACGCACTTTAAGATTCAAAATTTGCTCAGGATCTTGGCGGTAGTCAGCATCAGCTTGTGCATTAACCTGATAAGTACGACCAAACAAGTTAAAGTCATTCACGTACATAGAACCTAAGTACACTTGTAATGCATTGAATACTTCATCAAGTGGAATACCTTGTATAAGCGCTTGCTCACGGTCAATGTCGATATCCATTTGTGGCACTTGAATTCTAAAGCTTGAGTAGAGGCCCATTAATGCAGGGTCTTGCTGCGCTTTAGCAATGGTTGCTTGTAAGCTATTAAAGAGTGCTTCAAAGCCTTTATTAGCACGGTCTTCAATTTGTAGTTTAAAGCCACCCGTTGTACCTAAACCTTGAATTGGCGGTGGCGGGAATACCGCAACAAACGCTTCATCAATACTGGCAAACTTTTGATTTAACTGAGCCGCAATTGCCATTGCCGACATACTCGGATCTTGACGCTCTTCAAAAGGGGCAAGCGGAGTAAATACAATGCCGCTGTTAGGGCTATTTGTGAAACCATTCACCGATAGACCAGGAAACGATACTGTGTTTGCAACACCCGGTACTTGTAATGCAATTTTTTCCATTTCTTGCACGACTTCTTGGGTTCTGTCTAAGCTTGCCGCATCAGGCAACTGTGCTACAGCCACTAAATATTGCTTATCTTGCTGTGGAATAAAACCACCGGGTACAGCATCAAACAATTGAACTGTGCCACCGACAAGTGCAACATAAGCAACTAAGACAATGACACTCATACGAATTAGTTTTTGTACCAGCTTTTCGTAGCCATTAGCGCCTTTATCAAACAAGCGGTTAAAAGGTTTAAACAGCCAATTACCGAATACACGGTTTAATAACTTAGTTAAACGGTCTGGTTTTGCATCATGACCTTTTAATAGTAACGCCGATAACGCAGGTGATAATGTTAGCGAGTTAAACGCAGAGATAACCGTTGAAATAGTAATAGTTAATGCAAATTGCTTATAAAATTGACCAGATAAACCCGTAATAAAAGCCGTAGGAATAAATACCGCACACAGTACAAGTGCAATGGCGATAATCGGCCCTGTTACTTCGGTCATCGCAACTCGGGTTGCTTCAAGTGGTGATAAACCTTGCTCGATATTACGCTCAACGTTTTCAACCACAACGATGGCATCATCAACAACAATACCAATGGCAAGTACCAAGCCGAATAACGATAAGGTATTAATCGATACACCTAACCATTGCATAACCGAAAACGTACCAATCAAAGACACCGGTACTGCAATCAGTGGGATTACCGATGCACGCCATGTCTGTAGGAACACCACGACAACGATTACCACAAGCGCGATTGCTTCTAGTAGCGTTTTGATAACAGCATCGATTGAGCCGCGTACGAAAATAGTTGGGTCATAAACAATGTCGTATTCAACACCTGCTGGAAAGTCTTTTGATAATACTTTCATGGTTTCACGTACTTGATCAGACAGCTCAATCGCATTTGACCCCGGACGTTGGAATACCGGCATTGCAAGGGCTGGTTGACCATCTAACATCGCTCTTAAAGCATAAGTGTCTTGACCTAATTCAAGGCGTGCAACATCACTTAGGCGTGTAAGCTGACCTTGCTCACCCACTTTGATGATCACATTTTCAAATTCTTCTTTTGAGCTTAAGCGTCCTTTAACATTCATTAGAATTTGAAATTGATTACTTTTCGACGTAGGCTGCGCACCTAAACTACCCGCAGCAACCTGTTGGTTTTGCGCGCGTAATGCATTTACTACATCCATGGCTGTTAAGTCACGTGCAGAAAGTGCATCTGGGTTAAGCCAAACACGCATTGAGTACTGACCACCACCAAACATACGAACATCACCCACACCTGGAAGACGTGCAATTTGGTCTTTGATATACAAATCAGCATAGTTCGCTAAGTAAGTTGTATCATGCGTTTTTTCAGGCGAGTACAAATGCACCACCATGGTTAAATCTGGTGATGATTTTTCAGCTACAACACCTAAACGCTGAACTTCTTGTGGTAAGCGTGGTAGCGCACTATTAACACGGTTTTGCACTTGAACTTGTGCACGGTCTAAATCAGTGCCTAATGCAAAGGTTACCGTCAACGTCATGCGGCCATCACTGGTTGCTTGCGAAAACATATACAACATGTTTTCAGTACCATTGATTTCTTGCTCAAGCGGCGTCGCCACTGTTTCAGCAATTACCGTTGGGTTTGCACCCGGGTAACTTGCCGTCACAACAACTGTCGGCGGTACGACCTCAGGGTACTCACTCACTGGCAATTGAAATAACGAGATTGCCCCTGCGATGAGAAAGATAAGCGACAGCATCGCTGCAAAGATGGGTCGCTGGATAAAAAAGTGTGAAAATTTCATTTTGCCCTACTGTTTTGCAACCAAATCTGAGTGATTATTTGAAAGAGTGAATGCAATTCCATCGCTATTTATAGTGACTGTGTTTGGTGAAATTGGCATACCAGGGCCAACACGCGCCGGACCATTCACAGCAATCACATCGTTTTCATTTAGACCCGATGTAATAGCGCGTAAGCTGCCGTAACGCTCACCCACCGTCACTAATTTATATTCAAGAACATTGCCTTCACCCACAGTGAGTACAAAGCGATTCTTTAAATCAGTCCCAATTGCACGCTCAGGCACGATAACTTTTTCGCTTACTTTATCTGCGGCAAGCTTAATACGTGCGAATGAACCTGCACGCAGTTGTTGCTCATCGTTTTCGAACACCGCACGCACTCGAAGAGTACCGGTAGTTTGATTGATTTGGTTATCAATGAAGTTGATTTTGCCATTGAAGTTAAAGCTGGTTTCACCCACTTTTTGCATCACAACTGCTTGTTCACTTTGCGCTGTTACATCAGCAAATGACTGATTCCACGTACGCTCATCAATATCAAAGTAAGCATACATTTGCTGGTTTGACACAATGCTTGTTAACACGCTTTGACCAGCAAGCACGTTGTTACCTTTGGTGATATTCGCACGCGATACAACGCCATCAATGGGTGAACGCACTTGGGTAAATGCTAAATCAAGCTCTGCGGCAGTAAGCTCAGCTTGTAGCGCTAGCAATTGCGCTTCGCGTTGTCTTAGTGTTGATTTACGAGACTCAGCTTGCTCCGTTGAAATTGCTTTACGCTCAGTTAAGCGCTCTGCACGTTTTGCTTCACTTTTAGCTTGCTCAAGTGCCGCCTTAGCACTTTCGATTTGCGCTTTTAAGCTATCGACTACGGCTGCAAAAGGACGTGCATCAAGGGTGAAAAGCAAATCACCTTCTTTAACGCTGTCGCCTTCTTTAAAGTTAATTTTATCGATGACACCCGAAACACGTGGCATTAGCGCAACTTCTTGTGGCGCTTCTAAACGCGTTGTATAGGTGTGCCAATTTTGTACTGGCTTTACAAGTACTTGTGCTACATCGATAGGTTGTAAATGCTGTTGCTGCGCTGCTTGGTTGGCTTCTGTGCCACACCCTGCAAGCGTTAAGCTCGCAATGGTCACAGCCACTGCAAGAATAGATTTGTTCATCACGACTCTCCTGTTAATAGATTGGAGACAATGTTACGGAACTAATTAGCGGATAAAAATGATAGATTTTTAAATTCTTTAATGCCAGAATGGCACCAATAAAATTTAAGGAACTGCTATGGATACCACCAGCCGTTTATTAATGTTGCTTGAAGTGATTGAACGAGGCTCATTTGCTAAAGCTGCAGAGTCTAGAAATATTGACCGTTCTGTCATTTCAAAACAAATTAGCCGTCTTGAAGATGAGTTAGGGGTGCGTTTACTCAATCGTACCACGCGATCTTTTTCGTTGACTGCCGCTGGCGCTGAAATGGTAAAAAAGGCAGCCGAACTGAGAGATTTGTTATCTGATACCGTAAGACTTGCAGAGAATTACCACCAAGAACCCCGTGGTACGTTAAAAATTACCTCATCAAGTATTATCGGTAAGCGTTATATTCAGCCAGTCATTAACGACTTTCAAAAACGTTTCCCGCAAGTTGAAGTAGAGCTTCGTTTAGACGACAGACTGATTGATTTAGTATCAGAAGGCTATGATTTAGCGTTTCGTGTTGGCGAACCAAAAGACTCATCATTTATTGCCCGTAAAATTGCTCGCAACCGTATGTTATTGCTGGCATCACCTGAATTTATTGAAACTTACGGTATGCCAAAACAGGTTGAGGATTTAAAAGAGCTACCTGCTGCGAGCTATTCAAGCCCAAGTAAACGCATTAGCGGTATTCGTTATCGTAATGCCAATGGCGATATTATTGAGCAAAATATTAAAAGTGTTTTTCGTGCAAATGATGCCGAAGTACTGTTAATGAAGGCTATCTCAGGCAATGCATATGTTTTGGCACCGGCGTTTATTCTTGACGATGAAGTTAAACGTGGCGATCTCGTGCCTATTTTAACCGATATGGAATTACTCGATTACAGCGCGGTGTATGCGGTTTACCCACACAGAGACTTACCAGTCAGAACACGTTTATTCTTTGATGCTATGCGTGAATACATAGGCAAAGATATTCCTGTATGGGAAGCAAACATCCCTGACTTTGACACTATGTACAAAGGCTAACTTGCGAAGCTTGAGTAGCTAACTCGCTTTATTTTGTTGGCTTAATTCATACGCCGTTACTACTCTATTTCGGCCTTGCTGTTTTGCTTGGTATAGCGCATCGTCAGCACGCTTAATAAAGTTTTTCAGGGTTTGATTTGGCATGTAGCAAGCAACACCAATACTAATGGTCAAATTAATAGCTTGCTCATCAATGTTGTGGATGGTTGTTGCTAAGTGGTCGCGCAGCATATCTGCAAATTCATAGGCACTTTGCGGGTCGCTCTCAGGTAAGAAGATAGCAAACTCCTCACCGCCGATACGAAATACGTAGCCTTTACTAATGCGTTGCCTAAAGAAACTGGTGACTTCAATGAGAATACGGTCGCCCACATCGTGGCCATACTGATCATTAATATTCTTAAAGTAATCAAGGTCGAGCATTAAAATAAACAAGCCGTTTTTGTTTTTTAGTTCAACTTCAAAATAATGGGTCATCGCCAAGCGGTTACCTGCCCCGGTTAAAGGATCAAGTAATGCTAAGTTTTCGAGCCGCTTACCATATTCTGCACGACTATTCTCAAAAGTATGCGATACCGCCCAGATACTGATGTAGGTAAACGAAAAATTAAGTAAAAAATTAATACTATTAAGAGGCTCAAGACTTGATTTGGCTAATAGGATCCCGCCTTGCAGCAGAGCAACGACCAAAGACAAGACTTTGCCGTATTGTTTACCTAATAATAAATAAAATAAAACCGGTAATGAGCAAGTCCAAATAAACAGCAAGCTTTTAATATTACTGAGATACGTGCCCAATGTGATTAGTAGCGTTAAAAACACACATAAGGTAAGCGACTGCCAAAGATGGCCATTGCGTTTTTGGGTATAAAAAAAGATATAAAAACAAAACGATGCAAAAACGACTTCTAATGCCCCAAGGACAAAAAAGTCATTAATAAAAAGATTAAAACCGGCGAATATTCCAGCCAATACACCCAAACAAAAGCCCATCCATTTAAGAACGTTATTTCGTAAAGCTTGAGTGCCTCTTAGCGCCCCAATATCCATCCAGTTTCTCGTTATTGTTGTCGTTGCTTAATTTTAACGCGAAATAATAAATTTAGGAACAAGTTATTAAGTAAACTCGTATAAAAATGCAATCGTTTACATAAACGCCAGAAAAACTAATACTTTTTAACTTTTATTTTCAAATAATAAAATGTGTTGCGAGGTAAACGATGCTAAGAAGCAGCGGTTTTAAAGCGCTTCCAAACACAGCGAGCACCTAGCAGCTAATCATTAATTAAGTCACTGACCTCTTCAATTAACTCATCAAACTCATCGCGTACGTTACGACGCTGTTTTTCGGTTAATGTAGGTTTTAGCTCCAATAGTAAGTTAACGTAGTTATCGAGATTTTTATCATCGGCGGCAACTAACTCATCGCTCATAAATGCAAAACGGTCATTAATGATAACAGCGAGTTGACTATCAAAATCTGCTGGTTTTTGCTTTTGCATAAATAGCGCTTTTAATGTATCTAAACGCTTTTGCTTGTACTGCATCCATAGCAAGAATGTACTGACTCGCGTATTTGATGAGTTCTCTATCAGTGTTTTTTGCTGTGAAGAAAGCTTAGTACCGAACCACTCTTTGTAGTTTTCAAGGTTTTCTTCTAAGCGTTCTTTTCTATGTTGCTCTGGCGTTTTCTCTTCGTGCTCTTGGTATTCATCGTTAATGTTTTCTTGCAGTGCTGCAACAAACTCAACACGTTGTTCATAAGAAAGAGCGTTTGCTAAATCGATAAGTTCAGGCTCGATTTTATCAACCAGCGTTTGCCAATGCTGCTTTGCTTGTACAAAGTGTGCTTTAAGTTCGTTATGGTCAACTTGCTTATCTAACATAGTCTTTAAGCTTTCAAGATCACGTTTGTATATAGGAAGTTGTGTTTCTCGATGCCAATCGCGGCTGCTTTTAACAATATGCTCAAATTTGTCAGCTTGGTCACTGTTGAGATCGACATAATCATCAATCCAAAATCCTGATAACCAACCTAAATTATTGTAAGTAAAGCTAGGAGAACACCCCGCTACTGTAAACAATAAACTAAATACGATTAGATACTTTGATAGCTTTTTCATTGTAGTTTTTTAAAATCCTGTTTCAAAACAAAGTAAACTTACCACTAAGAACAAAAATTCAGCAACTGCAATTAAATGAAATTAATTATCATTTAGGTGTTGACGAACGATTAAACCTAAGTAATAATCGTTATCAACAACTTGGTTCGCTAAACTATTCTCACAGCAACATCATACTGTTAAAGGCTTTGATGCTGTTTTGCCAAGTTAGTTCAAGACGTAACTCTTGATTGTCGTCTGTTTCCTCGACCCAAACATAGACATAAAACGTTACACTTTACTTGCTACATTGCTCATATCGGTGACGGTAGATATGACACGAAAAAGCCCGCTACGGGCTTTTTTTATTTCTTTAATTTTTCTGTAAAATCTGTATCTTAAGCCTACTTGTTAATTGCAAAGCTTGCCGCTGTCTATAAATTGGGCATTTGCAGCTGTTGGGTCTAAACTAAAAGTGATGTTTTGCTCAGTGGCTGTTTGGCAATGCATTTTATCAATAGCTCAATGCTTTGTTATTGATACCTAACACACATTTGGAGGCAGACTATGCTCAAGCCTAATTTTAAATCACTATTGCTCGCTAGCACGTTAATCTTGTCACCTTTAGCAAATGCCAGTCTTGAAGATGCCCAATTAGCGGCAAATGAAGGTCGTTTTGAAGAAGCGCTTCATGAATTTAATTACCTTGCAGACAAAGGTTATGCCCCTGCAATGTATGAGCTTGCTAAAATGTACGAAGGTGGCTTTGGTGTGCAACGCGACTACCGTAAAGCAGCAGAGTTGTACGAAAAGGCAGTAAAAAAAGTACATGCTGATTCAATGTTTGCATTAGGTGTACTTTATCAAGAAGGTAAAGGTGTCAAACTTGATAAAGAAAAAGCCATTTCATTATATGAAATGGCATCACAAAAAAATCACCCAGCAGCTCAGTTTAATTTAGGGGTTATGTACGCCAATGGCGAAGGGGTAATTCAAGATTACCGCACAGCACTCAGCTGGTACCAAAAGGCGGCAGCAAATAACTTTACTCTTGCTCAGTTCAATATGGCATTGATGTATTACGAAGGTTTAGGAGTTCCTAAGAACCTCGAGAAATCATACATTTGGAATACCATTGCGGAATACAACGGCAACATGGATGCAAGCCATAGTCGTAAGCTTGATGAGCGCAATATGATGCCAGCAGAAATTGAAGCTGCTAAAGAAAAAGCAGACGCAATTTATGCAAAAATACAGGCTGGTTTATACGCACCTGACGGGCGTTTATAAGTAGGCATAGTACTTGCGCTTAACGGCGCAAGTACATCCATTTTAATAGTTTTATCAGCAACTTATTTTGCTTTAACAATAAGCTGGTACGTGGATTAAACTTACCTGATACTAGGGTATTTCGTGCATGGCTAAATGTTTTAAAGCCTTCAATGCCATGATAGTGCCCCATCCCTGACTCACCAATACCGCCAAATGGTAACTGGTCTGCTGTTACCTGCATCAATACATCGTTAATTGCCAATGTACCACTTCTGATTGCTGAACTTAACTTGCTGATTTTGTCTTTATCATGGCCGAAAAGATACAAGGCAAGCGGTGATGAGTCGGCATTAATTGTGTCAATCACTTGCTGCAGAGATTCATAACTCACAATTGGCAGTAAAGGACCAAAGATCTCATCTTGCATGACCCGCATATCATCATTAACTTGCGTTAAAATATGTAACCCCATGCGATGTTTGAGTTCATCAACTTGATGCCCTTCTATTGGCTCGAATACTTGAGCCCCTTTGTCTTTTGCATCCTGCAAGGTTACAATTAAACGCTGATATTGCCTATCAGAGACAATCGAGGTGAGGTTCTTACCTTCAACACCTTGTTTGAAATGCTTTTTATATAGCTCACTGAGTTGTAGTACTAACTGATGCTCAAGCTTTTTGGGCACAAACACATAATCAGGCGCAACACATATTTGCCCTGCGTTGTTTAACTTGCCAAATAACAGAGTTTTTGCAGCCTCTTTGATATTCACATCATCAAGAATTACCACCGGTGATTTACCGCCTAACTCAAGGGTAACTGGGGTGAGGTTCTTACTGGCCGCTTGCATCACTTTACGCCCTACTGATGTAGAGCCCGTAAACAGTAAATGAGCAAAAGGTAAATCGCAAAACGCCGCCGCGGTGTCGGCTTCGCCTTCAACAATAATACAGTGCTCAGCAAGTGCATCTTCCATTATCTGCTTAATAACAGCATTGGTATGTGGGGTGAATTCGCTCAGTTTTAACATCACGCGATTACCCGCGGCTAATGCGCTAATAGCCGGTACTAATGCTAATTGAATGGGGTAATTCCACGGCGCAATAACACCCACGACTCCTTTAGGCTGGTAATGAATATGTGCCGATGAAGGCCATAAACTAATACCTACACTGCGCGATTCGTTTCGTGACCATTTAGGTAAGCGCTTGATGATGTCAGTTAATGATTTTACCGTTGGCAGTAAATCACCGAGTACCGTATCGAATTCAGTACGGTAACCAAAGTCTTTGCTTGTTGCTGCAACTAGAGCTTGCTCATTGTCTATAAGGCGGGATTTTATCGTTTTTAACAGCTTAATACGCTTATCAATCGCTAAATAAGGGTCTGCCAAAAAGGCGTTATTGAGTTTTATAAATTCGCTCTGTAATTGTGCGTGTATATCAGTCAAAACATCATCTCTTGATAAACGATTTTAGCCACTATAACGAGCTAAATTTATCTGAGCAACTTTATAAATGTAAAAACAGCGCTCAAAGTGAGCGCTGTTATTGGTTGGAATAGGTTGAAAACTTAAAGGCTTAACTAAAAGCCAAAGACCACTGCGGCAATAGTCATGGTCACTAATGTGATCATCGCAATAGCAATTATGTTCAGTGCAAAACCAGAGCGGATCATATCGCGCATTTGTATTTGCCCAGAGCCAAACACGATCGCATTCGGCGGCGTCGCAACTGGCATCATAAACGCACAGCTACATGCAATAGCCGCTGGAATAACCCATACAAGCGGTGTACCAAATACTGACTCAGCAACTGGGCCTAATAGTGGTAAGAAACCTGCCGCTGTGGCTGTGTTACTGGTGATCTCAGTTAAGAAAGTAATAAGGGTTGCCACTGCAAGTACACTTAATACCAATGGAATTGCACTCGCCCCTTCAATCATGTGAGCAATGTATTCAGCAAGACCTGAAGATTTAATTTGCGCAGCCAGTGTTAAACCACCACCGAATAATAGCAACACGCCCCAAGGTACTTTAGCGGCACTTTCCCAATCAAGAATACGCTCACCATCACCTTTGTTTGCTGGTAACACGAACAGCAATAATGCAGCTGCAATAGCAATACCGGTATCAGAGATTTTCAAGCCTGAAAAATCAGCCAGTAGAGGCCTGAAGATCCAGCATACTGCCGCTAAAACAAACACGGCTGCTACGCCTTTTTCAGCACGTTGCATTGCACCAAGCTCTTGTAACTGCGATAAGAATAACGATTTAGTATCTTTACTCGCTGCTTTTGAACATTGTGTATCTACTTTGTAGGCAAATTTAGTTAGCCACACCCAGCATAAAATAAGCATCACGGTTGCAAGTGGTACACCGACTTTCATCCACTCAGCAAAACCAATATCAATCTTGTAGCTGTCTGATAAATACGCAGCCATTAATGCATTGGGTGGTGTACCAATTAAAGTAGCAATACCACCGATACTTGCACCATAAGCGATTGATAATAACAACGCTTTACCAAATTGATCATTTTCAGGGTTAGACTGTTTAACCAACATAGTAATCGACATAGCAATTGGTAACATCATCACAGCAGTTGCTGTATTTGACATCCACATTGATAAAAATGCCGTTACTAACATCATGGCTAAAATTTGTAGGCTTGGCTTAGTACCAGCACGAAGCATAGTATTAAGTGCAATGCGCTTATGTAAACCCCAACGCTCCATCGCGATTGAGATCAAAAAGCCGCCTAAGAATAAAAAGATCAAAGGGTGTGCATAAGGTGACGCGACCCCTTTGATTGCTGCAATGCCAGCAAGAGGTGATATAACCAGTGGCAATAATGAAGTTGCAGGAATTGGCACTACTTCACTCACCCACCAAGAAGCCATCCAAAAAGCAAGGCCTGCGGTACGAAGTGCTGGTACGCTCATACCCGCTGGTGGATCAATTAAGCACGTTAATAACATCACTAATGGGCCTAGCAGTAACATTACTGTGCTCATTAATGGGCGTGGCTGTGAGCCATCTTTTGTTTGATTTACTAATGACATACCGACTCCTTAGAACTTGTATTTAAGGCCAAGTGCAACGCTGTTGTCTGATTCAAGTTCTAAATCTAAATCAGTATAGAATAAGTATGCTGTAGTTTGTTTATCGAAGTTATAGTCAACACCTGCTGTCCATTGTTTACCTTCTTCAGCATGGCGGATCTTTGAGTCGTCTTTAACGTATTGCAGTTTCGGTACCCATTTATCGATTGCGTAGCTTGCACTAATTGCATAACCATTGCCTTCTTTCGTACCGTCGGTAGATTCACTGCGTTGGAATAAACCTGCTAACTGTAGGTTTTCATGTTTCCATGCGGCAACCACACGGCTTGCTGTTAACTTATTTAGTGCATCAACATGGCTGATAGCGACATAGTAGTCTTTAGATTTTAATGCACGGTCACCATAAATAACCGTTGCAGCATAACCAGATTCATCATTGCTGCTATCATCTTTTGGTGCATAAGTTAGCGCAAGTGATGCGCCACCATACGTTTTTGAGCTGTAAGTAATGGTATCGCCGATACGGTCTTGACCAGGGATCAGCTGAGCGATATCAGCTTGGGTTTCGTTAAAGCCGTCAATTTTACCTTCAGAATATTTAAAACGGGTGTCGTTACGGCCTACAACGACTTCACCAAAATCGCCTGCAAGACCTAAGTAAGTATTACGAGCTGAAAATGGCTCATCAGTATCATCATGCTCAAAGCCTTTTACTTGTACTTCGTATTTGAATACGGCTTTAAGCGACTCAGTTAATTTATGGCTACCTTTAATACCAATACGCGAGAAAGGGGCTTCGATTTGAGTACCCTCTTCTGCATAACGCATAACGCCTGTATCTGTGTTTGCTATTTGAACTTCTGCTTTACCGTATACCGCGTAATCTGCCGCCATTGCTGAGCCTGCTGTGCTCGCTAACATTACTGCCGCTGCTACGCGTGTTTTTGTATGAGTGAATATTGTTGTCATTATGCGCCCCTTATTAGGTTCAAATTGTTGTTCCCAACTAGTAAGGCAAGTTGGTTGCCAACTTAGATAATTTTATAAAAACCCTTAAATAACAGCAATTTAAATTAAATGACAATTTTTTGGCTGGCTTTTATGGGTGGATCTCCACACATTTTTAAACCTGTGCTGTCACCAGTTCCACCCATTGTGAAGCGTTTAATGTGAGAGGTTTGTTTAATCTTTGAACATTTCGCGATTAATACCGTATTTGGTCATCTTGTCGTAGAGGGTTTTACGTGCAATTTGTAATGTGACCATGGTGTCTTTAATGCTGCCGTTGTTTCGCTCTAACGCTTCTTCGATGAGTGATTGTTCATAAAAGCTAATCTTCTCGGCAAGGCTTAAGTCTTGAGCAAGTTCGTTTTCATTGTTTGTATCACTATAAGAAGCAAAAGCCAGATCAGAACCTAGCAATACCGCACGTTCAGCCTGATTTCTAAGCTCTCGCACATTTCCCGGCCAATCATAAGCAAGGAGTCGCTGCTTTGCTTCACTACTTAGTGGTGCAGGTGGTTTATGAAAACGTGTCGCCGCTATCGAGCTAAAATGTTTAAACAGCAGTGGAATATCAGCTTTTCTATCGCGTAATGCCGGGATACTCACTTTCACTAAGTTTAAGCGGTAATATAAATCAGCTCTGAACTCCCCTGCTTCAACTAAGCTCATTAAATCAACTTTGGTGGCAGCAACAATACGCACGTCTAAATCAATAGCATGGTTATCACCTACAGGCGTTACTTTTCGCTCTTCAAGTACCCTTAATAACTTTACTTGTAAACTTGCGGGCGTTGACTCTATTTCATCTAAAAAGACAGTGCCGCCTTTGGCAAATTCAAACTTACCTTGGCGAGATTGTGTTGCCCCAGTGTATGCGCCACTGGCTGCACCAAAGAGTTCGCTTTCGATAAGTTGCTCAGGGATTGCACCGCAGTTTATGGCAACAAAATTAGCCGCTGATCTATTACTTTGATCGTGCAAGTAACGAGCGACTAACTCCTTACCTGTGCCTGTTTCACCTTCTATTAAAACATCAGCGGGAGTATCGATAACTGCATTGAGTAAATGCATCATTTGTTGCATTTGCTCGGTTTCACCTAAAATTCGCACACCAGGTGCAGAGGTTTTCTCTACGGCAATTTTTAAGGCTCGGTTTTCCATCACTAAAGCACGTTTTTCTGAAGCGCGCGCGATACAGTCTAACAATTGCTCTGTCAGTGGTTTTTCAAATAAATCATATGCGCCAAGTTGCATGGCTTTAACGGCCACAGATACATCAGCAAAGCCGGTAAGAAAAATAACCGGTAGCTCACTATCAAAGGCTTTAACTTGCTCTAAAAAAGCCAAACCGTCCATTTTAGGCATGTTTATATCACTTAATACAATCCCTTCAAAACGACGACTTAATTTTGAAAGTGCCGCTGTAGGCTCACTAAAACACTGAACTTGATAACCTTCAATCTCAAGGAGTTGCTTTAATGAATCGCGGATCACCGCTTCGTCATCAATAACGATTACCTGATTACAGGTCGCTGCAACTTCACTCATGAGGGTTCCTTATTTGTTTGTAAGGTTATTATAAATTGTGCGCCGCCTTCAGGGCGGTTGTGCGCAGATAATCGACCATTAAATGAGTCGATAATTTGCCGTGAAATAGATAAGCCCAAACCTAAACCATTGCTGGTTTTAGTACTGTAAAATGGCTCAAAGATGTTACCTAATGCGTGTTGATCGATACCCGGGCCAGTATCAAGAATAGAAAGTTTTACGCGGTCGTCGAATAGTTCGAGCTCGAAACTCAATTCGCGCTTTTCAGATTCACTCATTGCTTGGCTGGCATTGGTGATCACGTTTACCAAGACTTGTTCAAACTTAACGCTGTCGACCCACACAGTGATGTTTGCGTCAATATCAGCGGCTTTTACCTCGATATCGTCTTGCTTAAGTTGAGCGCTGGCAATCATTAAAGCATTCTTTAACATGCTCGCTAAGCTTTGCTGCCTCAATTGAGTTTGCGCAGGTTTACTAAAATGCTTAAGCTGCGCGACAATCTTATGGACACGCTCTATGAGTGACTGCACTAGCACTAAATTTTCACTGGCTTGCTCAATATTGCCTTTAATAAGTAACCGTTTTGCACTCACTAAATATGTATTCATGGCACTTAGTGGCTGATTGATTTCATGATTAATGCCCGCACTTAATTGACCTATCGTTGCAAGTTTAGCTGTTTGGATCAGCGCTTTTTGGGCTTTTTCGAGCGCTTGAGTTCGCTCGATCACTTCTTGCTCAAGGCTGTGCCTTGAAAACAGAAGCTTTTTATAGCCAGCAAAACGCACCATTGCCATATGAATTAACACCACCGCAATGGCATAAAACACACTAAACCACAAAAGCCTTGGAATTTGTGCAAGTTCCACATTCGTTACATCCACCAGCACAGTGGCGTTAGCGTTAATAATCGCTATTTTTTCTGAAGCGCTGATATAGCGCGCTTGTTTGCCATCAAGTTGTATATTTTGCTGAGCGGTCTGTTCACTTAATGGCTTATTAGTATAAGCCAGTAAACTCGGTTTATGAGACAAGTAGCGCCGCGACTTAATCAAAGCGGCCATTTGTTCATCATTAAGTGATGTAAGTGCTTTTAAGCGCCAATCCTCAACGTCTGACATCACTATGACACTGTCTTCTAATGCGATATAAAAATGAGTGCTGTCTGATGCATTAAGTAGCTGACGGTCTTGTTCAAACTTTTTCGCATTCACTTTTAAAGTGACAACGGCAATAACGTTACCTTTATCGATAACAGGCTCTGAAAAGTATATGCCTCGCTCACTTGAGCGCATGCCTAAAGCAAAATAAGCCACTTTTTCACCTTGCTTGGCTAAATAAAAATAAGGCCTAAAAGCAAAGTTGCTGCCCAAAAAGGTGTAATCAACCTGCCAATTACTACTTGCCACAACTGAGCCTGTTAAATCCATCAAATAGACATCAGATGCACCACTGGCACGTTGAATATCTTCTAAATAATAATTAACGGCTTGCTCGCCAATCCCTTGCTTTACAACAAAAGATTTAACTAAATCATTGGCGCTCACTAGGGTAGGAATGGTTTTAAATCGGGCTAATTCACTTGAGAAATAATGACTTAACTGAGTCGCTTGTACGCGACTTTGTTGCTCTGCTTGTTGATAATCGTGAGCGCGTCCAACGTAAAAAACTAACACAAGCAACAACAAAAGCATTGCACCTGCAATAACTAACTTTTTACTTAATGACGACATTCAAACCTTTGAGAGCAGCGCAACTAGAAATTGAACTGGTAGTGTAACGATAAATCTTCTGTTGTACCAGCGACAGCGCCATTGTCCATACGTGGATCAAACACATTATATTTTTTACCTAACAGGTTTTCTGCTTTAAGCATTAGTTGGCTGTTAGCGTTTAGTTGCCATTTTAAGCTGCCACCTAATAAGCTATAGGCAGACTGTTTAAAGTGAGCACCGGTAACTGAACTTACTTCTACTTTATCACGCCATAGTAGGTTTAAACTCACTTGCCAGCTGTCAGATAAATTATAACTACTCACTAAGCTTGCAAAACGCTTAAAGCTCGCATTAATTGGGTCTTCAAAGTATTGCGTATAGGTACCTGTTACAGAGAACTCTTTACTTGATTGCCAAGTAGCATCAAGCTCAATACCACTGTTTTGAGTATTAAATGAGTTTGTAAAAGTAAACAAGGCATCATTAGATTGCGTTGGCTCAATATTTATAAAATCATTGAGTTCATTATAAAAAAGCACCGCATTAGCTTGTAACTCTGAGGTTTGATAATGCCAAACAAGCTCAGTGGTTTTTACCGACTCAGAGCGAAGTGACGGGTTACCTACGGTGACATCATCATTTGAAAAAAGCTCATTAGTAACGGGTGTTCTGAACGATTCGCCATATTGCACTTTTACGGTATGCTCTGGGTTTATTACATAAACGCCTGCAAGGCGAGGCGAAAGTTTACTGTCGATGTCTTTCACATCGTCATATCGTGCCCCTACAAATAAAGTAAGTGCATCTGAATAAGGTATTTTTAACTGCCCGTAGGCGCTATATGTTTCGAAGGTATATTTAAGTGATGCAAATTCAGGAAAGTCCATCACCGTCACAATACCTTGCTGATAATAAGCGGGGTCAATAATGACTAACATCGACTCATCATCATAGTAATTAGTACGCACCCCAGCTTCGACCTGTTTAGCCTCTGCGTATTCTATACCCGCTGCAAGCTGCCATTGATTTTCAAATTGATAACTCAGTTCAGTCTCAAATTTGCTATCGGTCGTTTGCCAAGCTGGACCAAGTAAAAAGTCAGGTATATCGTCAAACGCAGCGATTAAACCAGCACTTGAGATATTATGTTTAGTGTACGAGTAACTAGAATCTAGCTTTAACTTATCGTTATTAATCCAGTTATATTTAACACCAACAAAAGTGTTATCACTGGTGTGTTGGTTTTGCGTTGAATAGCCGGCAAGGTTTAAAAATTCATCAAGGGATGTTTCGTTGTAACGAGCACGTAATTGCAGCTTTTTGTAATCAACACCTGCTTCTAGGTAAAGCGCTTCAAGAGGATCTTCTACTCCTTGCGGGTAGCTTTCGCCGTCTTTTTGATCATAAGAAAAACTCGCAAAGAGTGATGTATCATCACTAAAAGAGGTATTGAACTGCCCTGTTGCCCCGTAGCGACCATTGTTGCCAACCACAAGTTGCAGAGCATTTCGCTCTTTAGAGGTAACAATATTCATCACCCCTAAAAATGCATTACTGCCATACAGCGCCGAGCCTGGACCGCGAATAAACTCTATTTTTTCAATAATTTCAATAGGAATATAAGGCATGTAAGCAGAGGCTTTACCAAATGATGATTCATTGACACGCTCACCATTGATCATCACCAGTACATTGCCGCTATCAAGGTATACACCTCGAGCATGATCTTTAGGCACAGCACCAACCCAATCGCCACGGGTTGATTGCATACCTGGCACAAAATTCATTACCTCATAGGCGTTATCAACACCAAGCGCTTGAATTTGTTTACGGCTAAATACACTCATTGTTGAAGGAACAGATGACAAGGTTTCGCTGGTTTTACTAGCAATATCGACTTGCACATTAAGCAAGTCTTCAAAACTTAAAGAGAATAAGTCTTGCTCGTCAGTCGCATTTGCAACCATTGGAATGGTTGAGGCAACTGCAATTGAAAAAAGTGCTGAACATCTTAAAAGCTTCACGCTGCGAGATACCTGTACTAATAGCCCATGCTGCAAAAGCAACACCTTGTTTACACTATTAATACAAAAGATTGGCAAGCTTGCAATGTTTTTATAGTTTTAGTTGAAGAGTTCTCGGAAGTAGATACAAAAAAACCCACTTTCAGCTAAAAATGGGTTTTAATTTTATTGAGCTAAGCTTAATTAAGCTTTTTCAACATTAGCAGTACGCTTTGCCTTGATGTACTTATATAAACCAATAAGTGACGCCGCTATCCAGAAAATTTCGATAACAAAACTAGCAAGGTTAAAGTTATAACAAAGACTAATCAGTAACAGAATTGCACCTGTTAAGTTCATCATGTTATACACAAGGCCGGTTGGCGATGCTTTATTCAGTTGTAATAAAAAGAAAGCACCAACCACTAAGAATGTGCCTGTCATGCCAATAATATCAAATAAAAGTGCTATCACGTGCGTGAGTCCATTTTGTTCATGTGTTTATACCCATACAACTGGCCCAATCCATGGGGAGGGTTGTTTTCATTCATTGAAACAGCAAACCGGTCAATAGTATCAGAGCATGAGGGATAAACGAGGATAAATGTCCGTATTTTAATTACAGTTAATATTTACTCAAAGCAAATACTCAGATCTTCATGGTTAAGCTGCTCTAACTTTGTCAAAGATGATTGACAAAATTCAGTGGTATACATGGTTTTAAACTCCGCAGGCACTTCATTTACCCACCAAGAGGCTTGATCAGCAATAGACAAAGAAAGGTAAAAAACATCAAACTTTAGACCATCTGCCACATAAAAGGATGATTTGCCTAAATGAGTTGTGTCACTTTCTATTTTCAGTTTGCTGTTTGGGGACTCGACAGTAATCCAATCGAATTTAACGACATTAGCTTCATTTTTTATAGGCTTAAGTCTAAATGCGCCATATTTGTATAGGTTATCGCTTGGGTTTATAGCTCTTACGAACACATATTCATTGTTGTTTATTTTTGTATGAGAAGCTACCTCTCCACATGAAGTCAAAATGGGCAAAACGCCAAAAACCATAAGCAAAGCAGCAAATGCATGTTTAACCAAGTTAATGTTTTCCTTGTTGATTTTTTTCCCAGTAAAGCCAATTTACAGAAATGGTATTAATACTCTTTAACTAACATTAAATTAAACATCAAAGATGTGGCAAATACTAATCTACTTATGCGTTACCTTACCACCGATAATTTTTAGAGCAGGTGCGCCGCGGATCATGGTTTCGCGGGCGAATTGACGTTGGCAGTCAGGGCATGTTCCGGTTTCATTGGTAAAGTCTTGGCTAATGCGTTCGACAAAACATTTAACCAACGCGCCCTTTCCACCTTTGCGGTATTTAAATAATTGGCTTTTACATTGAGAGCAAAAAATATCGACCGTTTTAGTCGGGCCTTTTTTGTTAGGTTTTGCCATGACAACTACATTGCTAAATTAAAACCTTACTTTACCATGTTAAGGCCAGAGCCCCAAAACTAAGCCAATTATAGAAAACTGTAATATTGAATAACTTGCATTAACTAAAAACAATTTTAATGGGCGTTGTTCAAAGATATAACCAATCCCTAAGGCACAGCTTACCCAACATAAGCCAATAATGAAGCCAGTGCCTACGGCCACTCCCACATTGACATTTGCACCAATAAATAACGATAAACTAAAGGCAATTAAACAACATAAAACAAAGCTGCCACCAAACACCATAACCGGGTTGATGCTTTGCAGGTCAAGCTCAGTTAAACCACAGCTTTCCATCCAAATACGTTTAAAAAGCCAAGGAGAATACCACACAGCGCCCAATAGGAAAGATGCAAGGGCAGCAAAAAAAATCGCGAAGAAATTAAGTTCAGAAAAATGCATACACCAGACTCATAAAACTAACAGGGTTAATTTGACTTTAGTTAAGTATCAGCGATGCGGCAAATCAAAAAGGCTGAGATTTGTACCCATTTACACTCAAACCATACTTTTGCATTAAACCCTGCTTTATTTCAGTTTAATAAATAATCAATTTAGTGTTGTACGGGTTTTTTCTGTAATTTACGTTGTAGGGTTCTTCTGTGCATATTAAGTTGGCGCGCAGTTTCAGAGATATTACCATTGTTGCTATGCAATACATGTTGAATATGCTCCCACTCAAGGCGCTCTGGCGACATTATTTGGCTTGGCTCTGTGCTTTCCAACGAAACGCCTGATTCAACATCACCCAAAATTGTTTTTAATAATGAATTACAATCGACAGGCTTTGGTAAATAGTCATCTGCACCTAGCCGTATGGCTTCTACGGCGCTGGCAATACTGGCAAACCCCGTGAGTAATACGATACGCGCTGAAGGAAATTGTTCTCTTAAAGGTTTAATTAGCGCAAGGCCGTTATCATCCCCAAGTTTTAAATCCACTAGAAAGTGGCTCGCCTCAAAAGTGGTAATTTGTTGTAAAGCTTGCTCACTGTTATGAGCGAGCTCACATGTAAAGCCTTGTTTTGTAAAGCGCCTTGCCAGTGTAGTAGCTAGGTTTACATCGTCTTCAATAATTAAAAGTTTCATACAATTTTTAAACTAACCATCGCAATCGCGCCTTGCTGCGGGTGATTACTGAGTGTTAATGAGCCATTCAAACGCTCTAACGTCACATTCGAGAGCATCACAGCCATCCCCATTCCATCGCTACTTGGCATAAGCTGACCACCTAATGATGCCATTTGCTGCTCACTAAAGCCTTGACCGAAATCACGCAACGACAATGAAAGTGTTTGCTTATCGATTTGCCACTTAGCCTCAATCTTGTGTTGCTGATTGTGGTTGTTTGCCGCTACGGCGTTTTGCAGTAAGTTCAAAATAGCTGGCAACAGCATGGCATCACTTAAAATCGAGCATTCAGGGGCGTCATTTTGCCACTCTAAACTTTGCTCTGGAAAATGCAGAGTCATCGCATCTTGAATGGTGTTTTGTAGTGTTTTAGCGCTAATCACCTGTTTCGTTTCACCGGTTCTTAACGCATTTGAAAGTGATCTAAAGTGCTCAAGCTGCTCTTTACACTGGGCTAATGGTTTAGCCATTTCTTGCACAATAGGATCATTAGCTTGCTGCTCTTTAAGCTCTTCAAATAACAGCTGTAAGTTTGCTATCGGCGTTGCTAGCTGGTGCGTTACTTGTGCTGCTGCGCCATCAAGCGTTAATAACTGCTCATGCCTTAATTGTTGCTCGCGAGTGCGTGCAATGGTGGTTTCTCTGGCTCTTAACGCACTGTTTAATGTGCCAATTACAAAGGCAATAACAATGGCGCTGATAACAAAGTTAATCCACATACCAATAAAATGATGTGTCATCTGCATTTGGTGCATGGTGTGTTCAGGCATTTTTATCAGTAAAAAACTATAAGCGGCGATTGCCAGCACTGCCGTGTAGGCAAGCCCTTTTGCATTAACAGACACCGCCGCTATCATTATTGGTAACAGCAATAACGAAACAAACGCATTGGTTGCCCCGCCACTTAAGGAGAGCAAAATAGTTAAAAACAATAAGTCGGCTGTCAACTGCATCAACACAGCAGCAGGCTTGGCTTTCGTTACTTTTCTATAAGCAAATATACTTAACAGCTGAAAGATTGCTTCAACACAAATAACAGCAAGTAAAGGCAGTAAAGGAATTTGGTATTCAAATAAAAAATACACCGCTATCACAGCAACAAACTGCACAGCGATTGCGGCGCTTCTTAAAATTAGCAGGCGACTTATCGCCGGATCGGTTTGCATAACGGACTCTTTAAAGCTTAATCATCGTCCATAGAAATAGTAAAAACAGCACAAGGCGTTCCTTGATGAAACACCATTTGCCATTGTTTACCATTAAAACGCCACAGTGACATACGCACTGAGTAGTTAAACTCTGAGCGAGCAGAACGTCTAAAGGCCGCTTGATAGCTTAGCTGTGCAACATCGTCACTGAGCATACGACCTTTAAAATGTTGATTATAAAACTGCGGTACCACCTCAGTTGGTAGGCGGGTTAAAACTTGGAACTTATTAAATGACGTGCCATCAGCGGCTATTTCAATAAAATCATCATCTAGTAATGCATCAAGCGCTTCAGCAGATTGCCGAACCTCTGGCTCAAGAAGCTGTCGTTCTGCATCAATTAAATGATTAAATAACGTCTCTTTAATTTTACCGCCCATAGTAACCCTTACTGTTTGAGCACTTTACCGCCCTTCATAACAAACTGAACCTGACTAAGTTCACTAATGTTATCAAGCACATTCATATTTACGCTGATAATATCTGCTTGTTTACCAACACTCAAGTCACCAAGGCTTTCACTTTGACCTAATAGTTTTGCAGCTTCGACGGTAGCTGATTTAATCGCTTGCTTTGGTGTCATGCCATATTTAACTAATAACTCAAACTCTTTGGCATTATCGCCATGCCTAGATACGCCAGAATCAGTACCGAAGGCTATTTTAACGTTATTTTTTAACGCTAATTTAAACGATGCTTCCATTTTTGGGGCGACTACTTCGACTTTATCAGCAATCGCTTTTGGCATATTTGGGTTATTTAGTACTTCTTCTTTTACTGTAGCGCCAGCGAGTAACGTTGGAACTAAATACGCGTTTTGCTTTTTGAAAAGCTTAACAGTGTCTTTATCTAAAAAAGAGCCATGTTCGATTGAATCAACCCCCGCTCTAAGCGCTGCTTTTATGCCTTCTGTGCCATGAGCATGAGCGGTGACTTTACGGCCTAAATGATGAGCCGTGTTAACAATGGCACTGAGCTCTTCATCTGTAAATTGCTGGTTCACACCCGCAGCGGTATTACTTAAAACACCACCTGTGGCGGTAATTTTAATCACATCGGCACCACTTTTGATTACATCACGCACTGCACGAGTACAATCATCAGCGCCATCACACACACCTAAGCCACCCCCTTCTGTCGCTTTGGTAATATCACGGCGATAGCCATGCATATCACCGTGACCTCCGGTCGGTGTGATCATATCTCCCGCAGCAAAAATGCGCGGGCCAACAATATCGCCACGTTCAACCGCTCGCTTTAATGGGAAGATAACTTGATAGCTGCTACCTAAATCGCGCACAGAGGTAAAACCTGCATCAACCGTACGTTGTAAGTACTTTAGAGAACGAAGAGCGTAATCGGCTTCGTATTCAGTTGCCCATTGGTGAGGGTTACGTTTTGCATCTCGCTCAAATGTAACATGAACGTGCATATCAATCAGACCCGGCAATACCATCTGATTTTTTAAATCAATAACATCTGCATCACTAAGATTTAATTGCTGCTTTGTTAAATAGCCTGCTTTTATTGCAGCAATTTTACTATCTTCAATAACCAGTGTTTGTTGTTCTTTGACATCTTGTTCCGTGCCTACCAGCACCTTTCCAGCATATATAAGCGTTGTTTGTGCATTAACCGCAAACGCTGATAATAAAGATAGTACCGATAATGTGCTTATTTTTAGGTTTATTTTTTTCATAATCGCCTCTTTTTTATACTAGGTTTAACTTAAATACGCGGTAATTGCTATTATTTACGACATAGCAAAGCAATGAACTAGTGTTAACAAGTGAATTTTGATATAACTTCGGGAAAATTTAACAAGTCTGACCACATAAAGAGAACACATTATGTCTTATGCCCAAATTACTGGCTGGGGTAAATGTATACCACCAGCAAGCATCAGCAACGAAGAAATTAGCAATATTGTTGATACCAACGATGAATGGATCACCACACGTACAGGCATCAAATCTCGCCGTGTCAGCCATGTTTCTACTGCCGACTTAGCTACGGTTGCTGCAAAACATGCCCTTGCCTGCGCGGGCGTTGATGGCAAAGACATTGATCTTGTGATCCTTGCAACTTGTACTCCATCAACAATGGTGGCAAATACAGCGTCTCTAGTGCAAAAAAATATTGGTGCGGTAGGCGCAGCAGCAATGGATACTAACGCTGCATGTTCAGGCTTTTTATATGCATTACAAGCAGCCACAGCGCAAATTCGTGCAGGTATGATCAAAAAAGCAGTCGTTATTGCTGCTGAGCGCATGACTTGGTACATCAACTGGGCGCGCCGCGACAGTGCTGTATTATTTGGTGATGGTGCTGGTGCCGTTGTATTAGAAGCCTCAGATACGCCATCTGGTTTACTTGCAACTAAAACTGGCTGTGACAGTGAAGATCGCGATATCTTACACATCGAAAACTTTGGTAGTGATTTAAATAAATACGAGCCAATTGGCCCGTCTAACTTGTTATTCGAAGGTCGTGAAATCTTCAAGCGTGCTGTTAAAGGTATGAGTGAAGCCTGTGATGACGTGCTAAACCAAGCACAATTACAGCTTGATGATATTGACGTATTAGTTCCTCACCAAGCAAACTTACGTATTATCCAAGCTATTCAGCAACGCTTGAAAGTAGCTGACGAAAAAGTCATGGTGAACATTGCCGATTACGGTAATACATCTGCTGCGACAATTGCGATTGCAATTTGTGAAGCTGTTGAGCAAGGGCTTATCAAGCCAAACTCAAACATTATGTCAGCGGCATTTGGTGCAGGCTTAACGTGGGCGGCAAGTTACATTAAATGGGGCGAGCGCGTGACACCAATTGCGGTGTCTGATGCAGCTCTACCTGAGTGTGATAAAACAGGTCTTGAACTTGTTGCACCGGCTGTTGCGGCATGTAAAGCGGCAGAATAAAAAGCTGCATTCATTAATAGAAAAGCGCGGCTTAGTCCGCGTTTTTTTATGAGCATAAAAGGAATCGACCATGGAATTATTAGGCATCCATCACGCTGCAATCATCTGTAGTAATTACAACAAATCAAAGCATTTTTATAGTGAAGTATTAAAACTGCCGATTATTCACGAGCTATACCGCGCTGAACGTGACTCGTATAAATTAGATTTAGCACTTCCTGATGGTAGCCAATTAGAATTGTTTTCGTTTCCCGGAGCGCCACAAAGACCCAGCTATCCAGAGGCACAAGGGCTTCGACATCTAGCATTTAAAGTTGCCGACATTGCAAACGCTAAGGAATATTTAGAGCAACAAGGTATTTCAGTTGAAGAAATAAGAGTGGATGAAATCACCGGGAAGCAATTTACGTTTTTTGCCGATCCCGATGATCTACCGTTAGAGCTTTACCAACTCTAGATTATTGAAAGCGATCTTGTAGGTAGTTAAACACGGCGCGAATACCCAGTGCTTCACCCCCTGTAGGACGACCTGGTAATGAACGTAAGTTCCAAGCCATCACATCAAAGTGCACCCACGGCGTGCTTGGCTCGACAAACTCTTTTAAATAAAGCGCAGCAGTGATTGCACCACCGAATGGGCTTGATGCACAGTTGGCAATGTCAGCTACGTCGCTTTTTAATAATGCTTTGTATTGATCAAATAACGGTAATTGCCAAATTGGATCATGACAGCTTTCGCCGGCATCCATTAATTTGTTCGCAACATCTCGGTCATTTGCGAAAAAGCCAGGCAATTCAGTCCCTAAAGCGATACGACAAGCACCTGTTAGGGTTGCAAAGTCAACAATCAGCTCTGGGTTGTCGTTTTGCGCTTCAGCAAGTGCATCGCACAGTACTAAACGACCTTCAGCGTCCGTGTTATCAATTTCTACAGTGATCCCTTTGCGTGTTTTGATCACATCACCTGGTCTAAATGCATTACGAGAAACCGCATTTTCAACTGCAGGTACTAGTACTCGTAAACGAATTGGTAAGTTGGCAGCCATAATTAACTGTGCAAGGCCAATAACATGCGCAGCACCGCCCATGTCTTTTTTCATGTAACGCATGCCTGAACTTGGTTTTAAATCTAAACCACCAGAATCAAAGCACACCCCCTTACCTACTAAGGTGATCTGCGGAGCATCTTTTGCACCCCAACGTAAATCAAGTAAGCGCGGTTTATTCTCAGATGCGCGACCAACCATGTGGATCGTTGGGTAGTTTTGCTCTAATAATTCATCACCAACCCACTCGCTAAACTCACCATCAAAGGTGTCTGCTAAATCTGCCATCACTTGAGAAAGATGTTGCGGCATCATATCTGCAGCAGGCGTATTAACTAGATCACGGACTAAATTAATCGCACTTGCATGCTGCGATAAACGCTTAACTAAAGATTCGTCTTGAATAGCAAGTGTGGCACGAGGCGATGGTTTTTCTTTATATTCACTAAACTCATAACCACCTAGTACAAAACCAAGTGCAACCTGTTCGACAAAACTGTCATCACCTTGAATTTGGTAGCAACCCGCTGGCAGTTTTGTCGATAAGTCACCCGCTAACCAAAAGTCCTGTAAATCATTAACTAAACAATAAACATGCTCAAGCGAACCTGATTCACTATCTGCAACTAGCGCGATGCCTTTGTTTTTAAAATCACAATTTGTTAGCCAGTTTTGTAAAGCTTGTGGTTGCTTGGTTAACCACGTTGCTAGGTCAGCTTTAGCAATAAATGAAAGGGGAATTCCCGTAGAAGAATGGCGAATTAATGAACTCATTAAACGACTCGATATAAAGAAAAGGTAATTAAGCATACCAACAACTTGGTACAAAAGGTATAGGCAAAATCAGATAAGCAAAACCAAATCAGTGTTTGTTTTGCTTCTCTTTTTCTTCTTTTTCGACTTGTTGATCAAGCTCTTTAATTGAGCGGTTCATATTGAACGAACTAGGTAAAACATCAACACCGACCCATTGCCCTAGTTTAACAACTAAAGGAATGGTGATAGGTGAAAATGGCAATACAGCAAAGACACCTAAACCGAGCCCTTTTAAAATATCTAAAAACTGCTCATTGGCTGTATGTAACTCTTCTTTAGTAGCTAAGCCTTGGGTGTATCGCCTATAAATATGAAGCATCTCTTTTGTTTCTTGCTTTTCTTGGGCAAGTGCGATTTTAAGTGCTACCATAGCGCGCTTGAAACGTAGGGTCTGACGCTTTTTGGTAATTTTAGCCACTCTGAATGGGGCTCGATGAATAACTTTGTATAATCGCATTTGGCTATTTTCACACAGCATGCGAAGTTCACAAAGCATAATTTACTTATATTAGTTTTTGTTTTATTCTTCATACTCTATTCGTAATTATTTTTCAGTATTAAAAATGAACACACCTATACAACAGGCTGAGCCAAAACCCCAAAAGCCGGCCCCAGATGAATGTTGTGGTGGTGGTAGTTGTTGCCCATGTGTGTGGGATGAATACCGAGAAAAATTAAAACAATGGCAATTAAACAAAATTCCGCAACAAGCCTAATAGACCGTTCCAAATCCAATTCCGCTCAAAAACCAATCAAAAAATTCCTTTTTTAAAATATTTTTGGATATTTTATATACTTTCTTACGCACAAAAGAAAAAACAAGAATAATTTATCCCCTGCAATTTCATGCACATAATTAAAAAAACAATAATAACTTGCAAATAAAAAAGCCAAAAACAACATCGTATTAACAATTTGCAAAATAAATTTACAGGCTGTATAAAAGATTTACACCAAGTTTTTTGATTAGCTTTGGTGACATAATCATAAATATTCTAACTGGGGAAGTCGGAATGAAATTCAAAAATAATGCGCTACAACAAGCAATTAAATTTGCTTTAGCGACAACAACAGCAGGCCTGTTTGTGTCGGGTTCAGTTGTTGCTGCAGAGCAAGCAGCAGAAGAAACTAAAGTTAATAAAAATGTAGAAAAAATTGCCGTGGTAGGTACTCGTTCAGCACCACGTTCAATCGGCGATTCACCAGTACCGATTGATATCATCGGTGGTGAAGAGCTAGATAAAGGCGGCAACACTGATATGCTTGAGCTTTTAAAAGGCTCAGTTCCTTCTTTTAACGTTCACCAAAACCCAATCAGTGATGCAGCGTCACTTGTTCGCCCTGCTAACTTACGTGGTCTTCCATCAGACAGCACATTAGTGCTTGTTAATGGTAAACGTCGTCACCGCGCATCAGTTATCGCCTTCTTAGGTGGTGGTATCAATGATGGTGCTCAAGGTGCTGATATCTCAGTTATTCCAAGTATTGCTTTAAAGCAAGTAGAAGTACTTCGTGACGGTGCTGCGGCACAATACGGTTCTGATGCAATCGCAGGTGTAATGAACTTTGTATTAAAAGATGCCTCTGAAGGTGGTTCATTCGAAATTCGTCAAGGCGAATACTACGAAGGCGATGGCGATACAACGCAAATTTCAGGTAACGTAGGTTTACCATTTACTGACAGCGGTTTTGCTAACTTAAGCTTCCAATATAAAACAGCTGATGCAACTAGCCGCTCAGTGCAACGTCCTGATGCAGCAGCGCTTAACGCTGCAGGTGTGCCAGACGTTTCTTCTTTAGCACAAGTTTGGGGTGCGCCTGAAGTTGATGATGATATCTCAATCTTCGGTAACATCGGTTTAGACTTAAGCAACACATCGCAATTCTACATGTTTGGTAACTACTCTGAGCGTGATGTACGTGGTGGTTTCTACTATCGTAACCCACACACTCGCCCAGGTGTTTACTCAAATGATGGTGGCGAAACACTGCTTGTTGGTGATTTAACTGGCGATATGAGCGGGAACTGTCCTACCGATATCATGATTGATGATAACGTTTTAGATAACCAAAGATACATCGATCTAGTTGCTAACAACCCAGACTGTTTTGCATTTAACGAAATGCTTCCAGGCGGTTTTACACCTAACTTCGGTGGTAACATCACAGATACTGCTTTAACAATTGGTACTAAAGGTGAAATCACATCTGGTTTCCTTGAAGGTGCTTACTATGACTTAAGTGGTACAGTTGGTTATAACGAATCACGTTATTTCATCTATGACACAATCAATGCGTCATTAGGTCCAGATAGCCCTCGTGATTTCAGCCCAGGTAAATACTCACAGTTAGAGAAAAACTTTAACGCTGATTTATCAAAAGGGTTTGATTTTGGTTTAGCTTACGATGTAAACGTTGCCGGTGGTCTAGAATGGCACGAAGAAACATTCACAGTTGTTTCTGGTGACGAAGCGTCTTTCACTGCGGGTCCACTAACTGAACAAGGTTTTGGTATCGGTTCGAATGGTTTCCCTGGTTTTAAACCATCTGATGCGGGTGAATACACACGTCGTAACTACGCAGCGTACGTTGATGTTGAAGCTCCATTCACAGAAGACTTCCTAATGGGCTTAGCACTACGTTATGAAGATTATGATTCATTTGGTTCAACAACAAACTACAAGTTAACGGCTCAATACCACTTAACTGAAGACCTAAACGTGCGTGGTTCAATCAGTACTGGTTTCCGTGCACCAACCGTTGGTCAAGCAAACGTAAGTAACGTACAAACAAACTTAAGCAGCGGTGTACTTGTTGACTCAGCACTTTTACCACCAACAAACCCAATTGCCGTGCAATTAGGTGGTACAGAGCTTGAACCCGAAGAATCACAAAGCTATACATTTGGTGCAGTTTGGACAATTGGTGACTTATTCTTCACTGTTGACTATTACAACATCCAAGTAGATGACCGTATCAGTCAATCAGATAAAATTGAGTTAAGCCAAGCTGATAAAGACACACTTGAAGCAGCGGGTGTACCAAACGTACAAAACTTAGCGCAAGTAAGCTTCTTCACGAATGACTTTGATACAACAACGCAAGGTATTGATGCAGTTGCTAACTATTCAACTGACCTACTAGGCGGTAGTTCAACATTCAGCTTAGCGTACAACTGGAACGACACTGAAGTAACTAAGTCAACAGACATTACTGGTGAGTTTAAAGTAAGCCGTTTAGAAAATGACTTACCAAATCACCGTGCAACGCTTAGCTGGGCACAACAGTGGGAAAACTTCTCTGCATTTACACGTGTTAACTACTATGGCGAATACCAAGGCGTTCACGTAGATTATGATGCAACAGCGAAAACAGCTGATGCAGCAGTAACGATTGATGCAGAAGTAACTTACTTCCTAACTGAAGAGCTTAGCTTCTCTGTAGGTGCTACAAACTTATTCGACCAAGAAGCAGAGAAACTTGATTTCTATGACAGTACTGGCATCCCTAACAACAACTGGGGTGGTAAATACTACGAAACGTCGCCGTACGGTATCAACGGTGGCTTCTATTACGTGAAAGCTACGTATACTTTCTAAATAGAACCGCTTTCTAGGTTGAGCAATCAGCCTAGAAAGTCGATACCCCGGATTTATTCTGGATATTTATAGTTATTCAAGGCGAAAGACATTTCGCCTTTTTCGTTTTATAGTAAATAAAAATAACAAATAACCCGCCATTCCTATGCTGTTAGAAAAAGCGAACCAACTACTGAATGAAAACAAGCTTAAAGAGGCCGAGTTTCATTTTAAAACCATTCTCGATTCAGATCCTGAAAATGGCGAAGCGTTATTTGGATTAGGCCGCATTGCCCTGCGTTTAGAGCGTTATGATGCAGCGGTTTACCTTCTACAAAGAGCCTGTGAACGACTACCTCACATGCTTGAACCACTCCATGCCCTTGCCGATGCTTTTAATGGCGTGCATTCGCCACAAGATGCCTTAACCGTACTCGAATATGCAAAGTCAATTGCCAGCCATAACCCTGAGCCACATTACTATCTTGCTCAGCATTATTTAACCTATGGTGAGCTAGACAAAGCCTACAATATTTTAAAACATGCCCTTGGTATGGGAAATTACCCTGTAAAAGCATACATTTTATTTGAGTTAGTGCAGTTTGGACGTTTTAACAACGAACAAAATTACATAAATGAGCTACACCAGTTTTTAACTTTAACCAATAATCTGCGCTTAAAAATGGTGTGTTATTATGCACTGGGTAAAAGCTATGATCAGTTAAATGATACAGAACAAGCTTTTAACTACTTCAGCCTTGCTAATAAGCTACAAACAAAACTCACGCAGTTTAAAACCCGTGACTTAGTGCCTTTTTATCAGCGCATCATAGAGCAAAATACAGCTGAGCTAATTGATGCCAGAGACAAAACATTCACAGGCACAATTACCCCCATTTTTATAATTGGCATGCCAAGAAGTGGCTCAACGCTGGTAGAGCAAATGCTGGCAAGCCACAATGACTTTGCCAGCCTTGGCGAAGATGCCAGTATCAGTAATCAGGTTGTTACATACCTTGAACAACAAACGCAACTCCCCTACCCAGATTGCTTAGCAGAGCTAAACCAAGGGCTAATTAACAATGCCCGCACTATTTATATTGAACGAATAAAACAAGCGCCAGTTGTACGCCCCTTTATGATCAATAAGCTACCAGCTAACTATCAGTCACTTGGATTGATTTACTTACTCTTTCCTAACGCCAAGTTTATTAATATGCAGCGCGAGTATAATGCAATGGCTTGGTCAGTTTTTAGCAACTATTTTGCTGAAAACGAACCTTATTTTTGTTCACTCCCAGAGTTTAAACAGTACTTTGATTTGTATCAGCAGTTAATGGAACATTGGCAAAACGTGATGCCAGAGGCGGTTTTTGATTTAAGCTATGAAGCACTTATCAGTGACAGCGAACAAACACTAACAGCCCTGTGTAAGTTCTTAGACATTGAGTACAGCACACAATTTTTAGATTTTTATAAGTCAAAAAAACCGGTGGCAACGCTCAGCAAAACGGCTGTGAGACAGCCGTTAAGTGATAAAGCATTAGAGAAATACAAACGCTACGAGAGCGCAATGCACACGCTTATGCGTGAGTCTCAAACCAGTTCAACAAGTCAACAAACTGATCAAAACGCGCCTGTGGGTGAGTAAGCATATTAATGTGATCATAATCGACCTTATGGCCAAACTTACGGCCATAAATGGTCATCGTTTGCTTGCCGATGCCAGACTCTTCCATAAACTTTTCAATATCAATCGGCTGGCATAGGGCTTTATCTTTAATACCCGCCACATGCATAATGGGCGGCAGCGCCTTATCAGCTAATGCGTTGGCGTAATCAAAGCCATCGTCAGTATCGACCCAAGGTTTACGCTTAGCCCACTGCATACTTTGATAATGCGATTTACGGGTTTCATCATCACTGCCCCACTTCAGCTTTTTAGCCGGAACAAAGCCATGCTTACGGGCAACTAAGGGTGCCAAGCCATACCAAATTAAATTACCTTGAATATACTTGCTTGGATGATGGTTATACAAAGACCGTTTAGAACCAAAATAGCCGCAGGCTTTAACATCATCAATCAACTCAGGAAAACGGGCAAACACACTGTTCATTAACACCCCGCCCCATGAGTGCGCCACCCAATAACGAGCAGGCTCGCCTTCAAGCTGCTTAATTTTATCTAAAAATGCAGGGATATCTTCTAAAATAGCCTCGGTTTGACCATACTTTGCATGCTTTGAAATCGCAGGTTTACTCTCACCACGACCACGTAAATCTGCCACATAGCAAACATAGCCATGCTCAGCTAAAAATGGTGCTAAACCTTTATTGCTGTGGGTGTAAAAGATTTTGCCATTTTCAACGGCACCATGCATAAAAAACACCGCAGGGCCTTTCGCATCAGTCTTACTGATACGGCGTAAATGTAAGGTTTGGCTTTCGGCGAGTTTAATAAACACCGATTCTTGTTTAATCGTCACGTTTGACCTTTTTATTCTTATAGACTCATCGTACCAGTGTTAAGTTACGCCAGTCTATTCAGCAAAGCAAGTTTTGCCTGTGGCGATTGCCACTCAAAATGAGAATCTCAGGCACGATGAGATTTTGATTAAATAGTAACACCAATGCAGAGCCATTATTCATTAAAGTTAGAAGTTCGACTTGCAGGAGCCTTTGGCTAAATGATCTCTAACTAAAAGCTATGAAATGGTGCTGAAAAAGTTTATTTGATGATTTCTATGGTTTCGGGGCTGATGTCTTTATAGATAAAGACACAAAATATATGTAAGTAACACCAAAACGAAACGTGAGGGCATGCCTCACCAACAAACATTTTCGGTGGGCTTCAGTTATAAGTTCTAACAATCATGATGCACAATAAAGTAGGCATTATATGCTTTATTGCTTGCTTTATTAGGCATTATTTAGGTTTATTAATATCTTTAAGCTATCAAAGTTTGGTATTTCCTTTACTAACCAGGAGCGATTATTTTTGACGAAAAACTTTCTCTAGTAGGCTTAAAGACCTTCATCAATATTCTGAAAAAATGGAGCATTGAACCGAAAAATAAAAATGTTATTTAGGCTTAGATATTCAAAACATACTGAATGAGAAAGCTTCTGGATTTAAAAATAAACCTACCGGAGCTTTCTTGAATTCGAACTTCACATATCATCCAAATATACAAATCATTACGAATTATTTTTCGTTAAGAACATCAAGCAAATATCCTTTGGACTATGGTACCAAGAATTTAGGGGTGCGACTTGTGCGCACAAAGGTGTTGATAAAGGTTGATCCGTAACAAAACGCTCAAGAAGGAACCTCAATGTTTAGCTACCTCTGAAAATAGATATTTAGAGCATTTACGTTAACTCGCTTTGAGGCAGTTATATTTGTAACCCATCTTTGGACAGGAACGTTTTAAGTAATCGGCTGTATTAGGTTAATTTCGCATAAAAGCTTCTATGGAGGAAGGTGCCTTGTTAAGGGGGGAGCAATGCAGTACCGAAGCCGACGCATGCCAGCTTAAACACTAAAGTCAACGCATAATAAAATTGCCACGCGTTGCGAATCACTCTTAAACAGTTTGTTATGTAACTGACTCAAAGACAAACTCATAGTCTTTATTTACCCAGTTTTTGCCTAGAATACGCAAATGCTTGGGATAGTTGCCATTTTCATCGTACCAACAAGAAATGCGCTTCCCATCAGCACTTTCTTTAAGGACAGACTCAAACCTTTTTTTCGCTTGGCTATATTTGTTATGTTCAGTTCCCCAAGCAATGAACACCTCATTGGCAAGTCCAAGTTCACGCTCAAGCACCTTTAAATTCTCTGAAAGCCCTAAATCATAGTTCCCAACTAAATCCTTGGGCTCTGTAGATCTATAGGGAAATAAATTTACGACTGTCACGGCATCAAAGTTTGCATCCACGCAATAGTTAACCACATTGGCGAATGTATTATCCATTCGGACGATATCTGCTTTACTTGGGTTGAGTAATATAAACAAAGCTTTCTTCTCACCGCCTCCCCAAGCTTTTGTTAGAGAAAAACGTAAACTTTGCTTAGTGTCGTTTGAGAACTCAGCAGAAACCTTTATTGTTCTATTAACTTGTATTGTCAATGTTGCAACTCCATTTGTTACATACCAACTCTTCAATAACCAGAGCAGCTATACTGGGTCCGGCGCTGAAAGCGCGAAGTTGATTGACTTGTTATACCTTGCCAAATTTGATCCATTTAATGACCAATTTTATTATATTTACCAGCGAAGCTATTGTGTAAAAAGCTACTATGATCCAGATTAGCTGATAAAGCGTTATCATAAAATCAAAGTTGATCAAACTAAGTTTCGTTGTACTTATATGTTTCACCGCCTGAGGAAGCATTACAAACGAAATTGCGCTTAGCATCGCAAAGTTAGGCATACTGCTCAGCAAGATAGTCGTTGCTATTGTAGATCGCAGTTTTTTAAGAGTAGCAACTTGTTCCTTAGGTGGCTTATCTATTGAAAGCGCTTCTTTCACTTTATTTGCATTCGCGCCCATATGAAAAACGGCAACACCAAAGAGGACACTTAAAGCAGATATAATGTTTGGCAGGCTAGTTTCCAAAATAATTCCCTAAGGCTGTGTGAGTATCAGAAGCAATGAAATACTTTCTTGAACCTACCGATTTTTTTCTTATGGGATTATAACCAGCTCCTTCTTTGGCAACGATAAGATTTAAATGCTCGACGAAGACATCCGACAATATTGTCACATCATAGCCTTCACCACTAGCCTCAGCCGATCGGTATATTTCCTCTAATGTTTGGTGGAGCTCTTCATGCAGCTTAGTTCGATACCTAGAAAGGGTATTTCGCAAAAGAGTTTTAGATTGAGTTGTAGTCAATTGGAACATGATAGAAATGTCATCTTCACTAGGTAGACGAGGTGAAAATACTTTCTTTATTATATAGAGGAGACGATCTTGTTTCGCTTCGTCGGCTCGGTTGGGCATTCCTTTTCCAGCTAGCATTTCTAGATATTCAATTAGTCCTGCGTGGGCCAAATTGGTTAAGCGTGGAGCGAGATCATCTGTATCAGCTATGCCCATTGAAGCACGCAGCAAATCAAGCTTTTCTTGTGAAACCTCTTGCCCATCAAGTTCGCTCAAGTCAAATTGTATTTCCATAAGCTATGATCTCTCCGTACTGTGGGTATAACATTTTATAGTGCGCCGATCGCGCATCTTCCTGCCAATGTCACGCGCATGTATTAATAAATCTATTATTAACAAATAACGTAATGCATTGCCAACTATAATATTTTTATTGACACTAAAGGTATTCAGAAAAAGAAAATACGCTCATCGCTCACGCTCATTTTCTTGAATATGGGAGCGAAACAACAGTACTGTGTATTTACACAGCTTCCTACATTGGTGATGATATGAGAGTTAGTGAAATATCAGATTTATCGAGTATTGCCAATAGCATTAGATGAATAACACTATATCTGTTCACTTAAAGCCGCCCTTAGAGCATTTTCATTAACCCATTTAGGGCTAAGGCGAGTTATATTTATAACTCGTCGGTAGACAAAATTATGTTTTTTCAAAATCAAACATTAGCAAATAACTAATAACTTCAGGCATGACAAATAGCTAAACCTGATAGAAAAACTGCCACCAAAAAGCAAAAGACAAGACTTAGCCCTATTGGTTTTAACTCTGGAATATGCAACCATATTGACTTAAATTATTTTATATGAATCAGATGTATAGTAAGCTACAAAGAATTACAACAGATGAAACGTAAGCATGTCAGAGAATACCCCCGCTAGCCCTAGCATTTACAAGACAATCTTTTTTGTAAGCTTAATCACATGCTCACTTTTTTGCATTGTGCTACTGGTGTTACTCGTATGTTTACCTTCTCCATCACTACTATCTTACCTTGGCTATGCCGACTCAGTTGCACTTGCTAATGCTGATAATATCAACGATCCATTCACATCCCACATTATTGGTGAGTTAGTCAAGAGTGGGACATTAATCAGCCTTAAAGATGTCTGGTCATTTCAAACTGGCTTTTATCAAACAATAATCACCGTCCTTATAGCTATTAACGGTTTGATCGCTGCAATATCCGTGATTTACATCAAAAGTACATCAGAAGAAAAAGCTGAAGAAATCACAAAAAAATATATGCATAGTGATACGTTTAATCACTTACTCAATGCAAAAGTTGAGAATGAAGCAGAATCACGGCTTCGGGTTGTACAAAGCGATCTAAATGCTACTGCTGGCGATTTTGAAAGGTCATTAGGAACTGTCGATGAAGCTCTAGAACGATTGCAACTTTTAGAAACAGAAAACCAAAGCCTACGCCAACAAATAAAGGTCATTTCGGAACGTGTAGCTCAGTTAGATATATCCGAATCTGAAGGCAAAGAATCCCTACTTGTCAAAAAGGAACAATAGATGGCATTCGTTAGAAAATCTGGTAGAAAAACTCAAACAACGACAGAATTTGAAGATTTGTCTACACCTGAACATCTAATAGCACTTGCTGAAGACAAGGGCTTAGAAACTGACCCTGTCAATGTATCTGAATTAGCCAAACAACTAGGGATTACTGTTAGATACGAGCCGATGCAAGATGAAGAATCAGGCTCGCTAAAAAAAGAGAAAAAGTCAGGCTGTTGGGTAATGACCGTTAATTCATTACACCATCCGCATAGGCAAAGGTTTACAATAGCCCACGAAATTGCACATCGCATTCGCCATGCTGCTAACAGTGATAGCTTTGAAGATACAACTTTCTTTAGAAATGGGGAAACAAACTGGATGGAAGCTGAAGCCAATGATTTTGCAGCCTCACTATTGATGCCTAAAGATGCTTTCGATAATTTCATAGCCAACGTATCATCAAAGGTTGAAGATGTTGCTATGCACTTCCAAGTATCTTCTCATGCAGTTCGAATTAGAGCCAAAGTTCTTGGTTATGACGGACATAATCTATGAGTGAATTTGTCTATTTCCCGATCATAAAAACTAGAGATGGCGAACTCCGTTGTTTTGAACACATCAATGATGATGATTTTTCAAAGATTTTGCCAATTTACGAACTAACCAAATCGAGAAAAACAAAAAAAGCACCTGATGGTGATATATATCGCCGTATGAAGCAAATTGCTGAAATTCAGAAGAAGCGACCATTTATACTTGATTTGAGTACAAACGAAAAATATATCAACCCTCAGATTGAGCAGTTGTTATCAGAACACAACGGCTTTAAAGAGTGGCAGTATTTTCTGTTTGATCTACATTGTGACTTAAACATCATCCCTATGGTTCACTTGTATGAAGATGATGACGGGAAGTTCGAAGACGTTGAAGAATTCGTAAGAATTGCTTCTGCAAGAACTAATTGTCTTGCGGTTAGATTGCCATATGACTTAAGTGACGAAGAAGTTGAATATTATCTAACTCCTATAACAAGGCACCTGAACGAAAATTGTAAACTCTACGTAATTCTAGATGCTGAATTCGTAAGAAAGAAAGCCATTAATGATGTAGTTGATACTTTCCTTGAAGCATGCTCAGGTACGGAGTCCTTCGCTGATAAAATAGAAGGCGTTGTAATGCTCTGCTCTAGTTTCCCATCGAATGTTGCTCAAACTGGTGGCGAAGATATTGCAGGTGAGTTTAGGATTTATGAAGAAGATATCTATCAGGGTATTAGTGAAGAGTTCCCAATCAAATATGGCGACTACGTTTCAATTAACACCGAACAAATTGAAATGAAAGGCGGTACTTTTGTACCTAGAGTTGATATTGCATCTTTAGACGGAAAATCATTCACCTATAAAAGGTACCGTCGAAACAATGGTGGGTATGTAAGAGCTGCAGAGCACACTGTCAGAGATACAACATCATATAAGCCGCTTGGAGTGTGGGCTGATGAAGAGATCCAAGCAGCAGCAAATGATAACCCATCAGGCATTAGCCCCGCATTTTGGATATCAGTTCGCATGAACTACTACATTAAAAGTCGAATTTTACTCAGAGAATCAGACGATTCTTCGTTTTAGTAATGACGGAGCTTTCTTTGTAATTGTATATATGTCATCCGACGTCAAATGAAGGGTAGTTTCTTGTCTCAACAGTTTTGAAGCCACCCCATATCTTTCATTAAAATCGTTTCTTGATAACTGTCTTAATGACTCTAACGTATTGTTTTTTGATACGTAGTCGCATAATTCGTGCTTCGATCTTAAATTGCTTCCTTTCGATAGAGCAGTCAACTTTTGCACACTTAACGCACTGGCTAACACTCTTTTATCGTGTCGTTTGAACTGTTTTGATTGGCGAACATGAGTAATTTTGCCATTTTCGACCAGAAAGATGCCAACATCTCTTGAAATCGTTGCTCGTACTTCAGCCAGATTGCTTGGTTCACACACAACAAAGCAAAAATCAAAAAACTTTTTATAACTTTCAATTTGATAATTCAACCTAGATACAGTGTCACGAGCACCTTTTATTTCAAAGGCAGTTAAGTAGCCATCATCTAGCAATGCTAGATCCGCTCGTCTTTCACCAAATTGAAATGAAAACTCAGCACCAACAACAAAATTTTCATACTTTTCTAGAAAGTACCTTACTATTAGTTTTTTAATTTCTAGCTCTGTCATCTATGCCACTTTAACTGTATATACAAACAGCATTATCGTATATCACTAGCCTATCAGCAAGCATATTGTTAACACCCTTTTTATTGTTATTCTCCCAACTTAGAGATCAGGTCTTGTCTTTTGACTCTTATTACTTTTTCTATATCAAAGTTGACTGTAAATCATTTTGTGATTTGAAGGCGTAACTCATTACTCCTGCTTGATTGGCTTGTTAAGTTCACATTCACTGGTTTCGATTAGTAAAATGCGTTTAGGGTACAGGCCTAACTCATGATTATAAAACTGAGAAGGCATTTCTTCATAACTTGTTAAGTGACCCATTTCGCTTACCCAACCCCAAGGGTTTTCATACACCTTCGGCACTTCCCCCATTTTATTACGGGTATTATTTGAAAATGCAATATTGGGACAAACTGCTAAACACCTTAGAGGAACAGTCTCAGGAAACGCGTGAATTTTTTCAAAAGTACGAAAACCTCGTTTCGAAAGTGCAGTTTTAACGTTTTTTAAAGGCGTGACAGTACATCCAAATTTAGGAATATCAAGAGGTAATGGACAGTTCCAGCTCTTCGGGTACTCAGAATGTTTCAAGTGATTATAAAACGCGTATATTGGAATCGCTTTATTTGCTTTAGCATAAGCTTCTAATATTTCATGTTGCGGTTTGGCATTACTACCTTTTCCTATCACATGATTTAACGACGCATACCTGCCTGATTTCAAATCCAGCTTTTTTGCTTGAACAGCATAGCGTAAATATCCTTGCTTTCTGTTGCCTATCCACCACTCCCAATCTGTTCCTTTAACTTTTTCTTTATTTTTAGGTGTTTGGATAATTTTAATGTTTGATAATTTTTGAGAGGCTAAATATATCAACAAATTGTCTGTTAATGTTTCTTCGCCTTGATTTATACCAAACTGTGTAGAGTTGTCTAGACGATTCCAAACATCGTCACAAACAATATTAAGGTGATGATCTAGCACTGAACCTCCTTGTGAACTTAACGCCGCCAACATGGTTAGTGCTAGCTGACGGAAAATTTGTTCGAAATTTTATGACAGCTTGCGCTATCCCTTGTGCTTGGCCTTAGCATGTTTTTTAATTGTGCCAACAGTTTTAGGGCTTTTTCTCTGGTTTCATTCAGTTGAAACTCTTGGTAATTGAGAGCTGATGACTGTTTCCAATGCTTTTTAAGTGAAGCCAGCAGAAATAATACTTTGGGCATGACCTGTACGAGACACACATGTACCATCAGTATAATTAGTCTAAGAAAAAACAATTCAAAATAATTAACAGAACAGATTTGACCAACTGATTGTAATGTTCTCGCAAATTGTTAGTTGGTCACTAATTTCTCATAAACACATAATTGCCGCAATAAAGTTTGGCTATACTAAGCGAAGAATGAGCGAAGCCAAGCTTTTTGCATCCACCCCTAATGCGATTGTTATAACTATCTAGCTCACATATTTTAGTGCTTTACTTGAGATCACCGTATATATAATTATTTTCGTGATCCCATAACTCAAACTTGGTGCCTTTGAGTTCACCATAGATATAATTATTATTGTGATCCCATAATTCGACTTTATTATTAGATTTCAAATCACCGTATATGTAGTTGTTTTTGTGATCCCATAACTCAAACTTAGTACCCTTAAGCTCACCATAAATATAATTATTATTGTTATCCCATAATTCAATTTTCGAACTCATATTTTCTCCATGTACGTATAACATTTTAGTATTTATGCAACACGCAATTTGTGTGTCAAAGCCGCTTTTTGGAATTTGATCAACTTAGCTAGTATTATGTATGCTTTTTCTAAATTACTCAGCGCTTATTATGTATTCATTACACCTAAATTAGTCTTAATAAGCAAATATAGGCTTATCTGTACAGAGGCTGCTAGCCTGAGCAATTAAGCTTAGCTCGTGTTAGGGCAAAAGTGTTTTATGGGTTTTAGCAACAAGAGTCAGTACCGCTTACTCTGACTCGACATTGAGGCAGCTTTACTTGTTCGAGGACTTACTTGGCTTTAGGCCTGAAGTGTTTCCTGGCGTTTTTTTATTGTCTCGTCGACGTTGATCTGGCTTGCCCGTTGATTTGGCTATTGGTTTTGGTCCTGGTTTCAAACCCATGATTTGATCCTTTTATTTAAAGAGGTTATTCCTCATTGTATAGTATTTGGGCAGTATTGATGGCTTTCAAGATATGTATGAAAAACAATCTAAAAATATCTCCAAGGTTTCTTGCCGATAACGCATTTTTTGATGCGTTTTTAAAATGTACTGCGATAATTTGGAGGCACAATAGAATTCTTTCGCGAACTTGCCATAACCACCGAGAGCTGATTTTCAAAGGACCCCGAATAATTTTCTCTCATAATTGATGTACCACGATAATTCTGCTTTGCGCTGGTTCTTCTCGTCGAGGTCTGAATAAGAGGCATCACTGTTCTTTGATGAAGAAATATGAAACGTATTTGGCCATCCCCTCCTTTTGGCACACAAAAACGCACTTATAATTGCTGTAAAACGCATTTTTGGTGTAGGCGCCCCCCAAATCAACGTATTTATGGCCATAGCATTCCTGTAAAACGTTAGTTACAAACTCAAAAAACCCAACAGTTAGCATTCAAAATCAATGACCTGCTATTTTTTAACCAATTATTCGTGACATTTGGAAGCTACAGGAGTAAGGTAAGATCCAGATTGTTTCGTCTGTAATCGAAAGGTGGTCAGACCATGCAATCGCCCCAATTTTATGAGCAATATCGCTCATCATTTCTTCCTCTTCGCGCTGATTTTGCGTCAATTTACCCGGCTGCCAGACACAAAAAGAGCCTCCGACAGCCAAAATTTCCATTAAATTTTCAAACGCTTAATGTTGTAAAAATACAATGCCTGTTATGTTCCCGCTGTTCTATTTTGAAAAAAGAGACAGCAAGAATGAAATGGATTGATGCGCTTTTAGGGGGGGGTTATGACTCATTATAAAGCAAACAAACATCGCGGGCGTCACATAATTCGTATGTACTCTCCCAAGAATCAATGTGCCGTTAAGCTAGAGAGCGCTTTAGAAGCAGCCTTTGCACGAGGTTTGGAATTAGACCCGAACGTTAAAAGCTATGCGAGCCAGCCTGAAACCATGTCATGCGATGGGCAATCGTACACGCCCGACTTTTTGGTTGTGTATCACAGTGGCCGAGGCAAATACATTGAAGTACACCAGTCTTCTCGCGTCGACGGTGAGTATGCACAGAAGCTTAAAAAGTTCTCTGCTTACTCTGTTAAAACCACAGGCCGCCCAATTGAATTGGTCACAGAGCGTTACATAAACCTTGGTTGCACACGGGCTTATGAGCAAATGCTCTTTATTGCTGCGGATGTTATACCGGATGATTTGCTGCTGTGTGATTTGCCGCACAGTCTAACGCTCGGTGAGCTCGTTTCTTGGCTAGCAGAGAGAGACGACGCGCCCCTATCGCTCGCTTACAGGCTGATTATTGACGCCTGGTATGACACAGACCTACGCAACTGCTTGTCGAGCGAAACTATCTTAACAGCTAATCAAAAAGCTCGCGGAGGTGACTCATGTTCGGCATAGGGATTGGAGGTAAACTGAACTTTGACGACGGACGCTCGGTCTCTTTACTATATGAAGACTCCTATAAAGTCATTCTCCAAGAAGATGATAACCCCTCCACGGCTCTACCTCTATCGGTGGAGGAGTTCAAAAATAAACTGCAATGCTGTGAGTTGCAGCCGGCGCTTGATTTCACGCCCAGACCAACGCTGACAGAGCCTCAAATTCGTGTACGTGACTTACGTGTTAAATACATTCACACACTGCATCAGCTCGTAACCGAGCGTGGACTGAATCACACGACGCTATCGACCTATAATATCTTGATAAAGGAAGTTGAAAAACGCCATCCAGATACTCAAAGTGCCAATCCACAGCTCGGTGGCAAGGGCCACCCAGCACGCTCAACCATCTCGCGCTGGTACAAAACATGGGTCCAATCACTCAAAGAGGATGATGCACTGGCCTCGAAAGCGCGCGATTGTAAAGTGCGCCTCGACAGTTATTCAGAATCTGTTCTTTTGAGCTTTTTATCAAACACATTCAATGGGTCTAAATCAGAGCAAAAGCGCGGGCACTATACAGCCTATTGCGAACATATCGAACGCATGCCGCTTGAACGACGACCAACGCACATTGCAAGCGAGCGGACATTTCGTCGAAGAATCGATGAACTCAAAGCATTTGACCATGAGTACGAGTCGGCAAATGAAGCACAACGAAATCAGCTTTTACTGACTCTCACACGAAAATATCGACAAAATTATGCGTTGCAACGTGTTGAAATGGACCGCATCACATTGAATCTATGCCTCATCGATGATGATACTGGGAAAGCCACTGAAAAAGTGAGTTTACTGGTCGCTATTGACTGTTATTCACGACTGCCAGTCTCTGTTGTCGTTGAGATTGGCGAAGCTGAAAACAAAGAAAATGTGGTAAATCTCTTTCAAAATATGCTGTTAAAAGACAGTCAGTTGATAGGCCAAGGTAATGCAGTGAATTACGTGGTGGATAACGGCCCTGGCTTTAACAATAATATTGTCCGAGAAATTGTAAAACGACTCAAAAGCTCGCTCATCTACACACCCGCATTGAAACCGCAAGCCAAACCTTTTATCGAGTCTTTCTTCAGCGTGATGCGTAAACAGTTTTTCAAGGGATGGACAATTTTTGACAGCGATGGGAAAGCACTTGTTGGCATCCCTGGTTACTATGCAAAACGCACCGCCGCCGATGTGGGTGTTAATCTTCAAAAAGAAGCACGACTCACTGTCAGTCAGTTTAAAGACCAGTTACACCGGTACCTGGTCGAGTACAGCAATAAGACTCATGGTCAAACTAATCGCTCGCCAACTGAGATGTGGAACGACTCAATGCACGCGCATCACCATGTGTCTCTTCAAGCATTGCCTGATTATGAAGCCATGGCACCGGCTTTCAACGTATTTGTAAAGCAAGGCTCAAACAGGCTCGATAAACGCGGCTCAGTAAGATTACATGGTCACGATTTCGCCAGCCCAGATTTGAAGTCGCTGTTCCAGCAAATAAGTTTATATAAAGACAAAAGTAGCGGCAAAGCTCCGAAGGTTGCAGTGCACTACAACCCATTTGACGCAAGAACCGTGTCTGTTACCGCGCTTATACCTGGTGAAAATTCACACAAAGAAGTACTGGCTTACAACCGCGACTTAGAACTCGATGCCGAACGTATATCATACGAAGAGCTCGCTGGATTAAAACCAAAGTCATTTGGGATTTACAGCGATTATGCTGAGCCACCGCGTGGCAAGTTGGTTGGAGATGTAGATAAACTGCGCAAACCGAAGTACAGCAACAAGTCCAAGCGTTCAGGCACAAAAGCAGCCAGTTTTGAAGAAAACAATACGCGGTCACTCAGCGCCGAAGCGCGTGTTGAGCAGTCACATTTAAGTGAAAGTCAATGTGCATCACTCCCAGATGCCCACACTGCACTTACTCAGCGTGAGTCTCAGCAAGCAAATGAAGGGCCACCAAGCGATTGGACTCAAAGCAAAAAAACCAAGAAAAACAGAAAGAGACGAGATAATTCGCAATGGTAGTAAAAACAACACAAGATATGCCGACCTCACTTATTCCTCACGATAGTTTGCGCAAGGCGTGGGAGTTTCTTCACGCTGTGCATAAGCTACATCAGCGCGCTTCAGGTAAGCGAGCGTTGCTGCTATATGGCGGCAGCGGTGAAGGAAAGACATTCACTGTAAAACAGTATCTATCACTGTTTCCAACAATCAAAACCGCGGAGGTGCTTAAAGCGCCAGTCTTTTATTGTCGACTCGATGAGTCAAAGAAAACCCCCGACGACCTGCTGTGCATACTCATTCTTGCTCTTGGCCAAACGCCGCCCAAAGGCAAACCGCGTGCGGGTGTGTTGCTGCATCAATTCAAAACACTCGTTCGAGAAAAGTGTATTGAGTTATTCATCATTGATGAAATTCAACAAGTGCTTCCTAAAACCGACGGACAACGCGCGTTAGAGATGTTGAAATTTCTGTGTGCATTAATAGATGCGGAAGATTTGCAGACTAGCTTTGTATTTGTTGGCAGCACGCGTGCAATGCATTTGCTTGCATTTGGCGCTTGCGAAAATACTGTCGACGATAATGAGCAACTATCTCGTCGCATGCTGCGACCAGTCAAACTCGAACGCATTGAGCCTCGCTCCCCCCAGTGGATACGTGTCACGAACTACTTCGTTCAAAAAATTGGCTTCAGAGAATTGGTGGCACCAGACGACAAAGAACTGTTTGACCGGATTTACTTAGCTTACACAGAGCGCGCATTTTCAACCCTTGAAGATTTGTTTCTTGATGAAGAGCGTCCCAACTACATTGAGGACACACCTCAGTTGTTAGCTTATCTCAGCGAACGCTTTTTGCTCACCTCTAAACGCGCAATTAACCCTTTCGATACCGAACAAATGGACGCAGACGAGGTCGATGAGGCCATGCTATGCGTGAAACAAGACTACTTTAAACAACTTGAAGCTGAGGATTAGTATGCAGTTTGCCGTCACACCTTGTTGCAAACCCCAAGAGAGCATCATCGGCTATTGCTTACGCCTCGCCAAACGCAATGGTTTCACCACCATCCGAGACATGTTAAGCGTTCCAGTAATACTGAGACTCGCCAAAGGACTAAAGTCGGGCGTATTCGAACTCGACGCGCTTCTCCCAGACACAGCATCAATGGGTCAAGCAAGTGTTCGCTGTGTGTTATTTAAAAAACCACACAGCATATTGCCGCGCATTTGCCTTACATGCATTGCGCAAGATAATGTAATTCCAGTAAGCCACCAATCCCTTTTCATTTACCGATGCGACAAACACAATGATGTGCTAATCGATACCTGCAGTCATTGCACCCACCCGCTTCACTGGGATGTAGATTTACTTAATGCGCGATGCACGAATGCGTCGTGCCAGCGCCCCCTGCAAGCATGCCAATCAGTATTACCCGATTCACTGCCACCACAAGACTTAAGTGACTGTCTATTCGCAGGTATCTTTGCTCGCAATCCACATAAACTGTCCATCAAAACGCACACGTTTGCTAAGTGCTATCACATCCGGTCAATCATCGAGGACGGGTTCGTATTATTGACTCAGGAAAGGCGCACAAAAATGTGGTTAGCGGTGTCGATGAGTAACTTTTCTCACCAATTGCCAATTACCTTTCGCACTATCCCCATAGCCTTATTGCAACGTCATCTTAAGTCTAAAAATTGGCCTGCAATTGAAGTATTCAAGCAACTCGCGCAATGTGAGTATAACAATGCCGCTGGCTCAAATTGTTCAGTTCCGCCATTATTGACTCATGCTGATGTCGCTATGCAGTTATTCGGAGTTGAATTGTTTGAGCTTAAACAGCTTCAGCAATTCGAACTAATCATTACTACCTCAGCCGCAAACCTCAATAAGGGCGTGGTAGTTGACATAAGCCCTGTATTTAACGCACTGTCATTTAACACCACTCTCCAACAGATGCCAACGCTTAAAGAGCTTATGCCGCTCCTACATGCGTCAAATATAACTGTGGGTAAAATATTGGAAGCAATACTAACACAACGCTTAGCATCGAGTTATCTACCCTCTTATGACATCCTAACGTCTCTTAGGGTGGACCCTGATTGTCTATTAGACCTTATAAAAGCGCTAAAGTCCCAGTCCACGCTCCAAAAATTAACCCTATCAGAAGCCAGTAAACTAACCGGTTTAACTGAAAAAAAACTATTGTCACTTCGTGAGAATGGAATAATTAAAAAGCTCCCATGGGACCATGATTTTTCTCTAAAGTTTTGTTCGTATAATGAAATTGTGAAGCTACAAAAAGCGCAACTAACTAAGCAAATGCTTCTCCAACTGCCACATGATTAGTTACACCGCTGAATTTTTTGAGTTTATTAACTCGACATCAAGAACGATTGAGAAGTGTCTAGATTATTGATGTCGATTCAGTATTAACAGATGACCTGAAGGTTGAGGCTAAAACTAATTCGGTCATAAAAGCTTATATCGCCAACAATTGGGGCCGTAATAAAGCGAAGCGGAACGAAGTTACCAGCACCGCAAGTGCTAGCAACAAACGCTTGTTAAGTTGCCCCTGATCAATGCTACGGCCTATTAATTTAGCAAGAAAAGCAACTGTGCGAGCAGACTTAGTTTTGGACAAAAACACGTTAGAGTATTTAATCAGTAACGCCTTACTAATGGGCGAATAAATGCTTGGCTAAAATTAGCGACGAAGGAGCACAAGCCAAGCGTTTTGCGTCCAATTGCCATAATGGCCTTGTTATATACCGTTTACTAATGCAATTAAAATGCTAGTTACAACTGCACCGAAAAAACAAATTAACATACGCAAAAAACAACGACCATATATACGCCTACCTTCGGCATCTTTAGGACCTTTATAGAAGCCATTACTTATATGGGCACCTCGTTTATATTCTCGATGAATTTCCTCTCCAATGAAAAGTAAAACATTGTTGAAAAAAGTACGAGAGCGCTTAACACCCAAGAAAATGGTAGTGACAGTGATTCTATTAGCATTCCGCTAATTACAATAATTCCGCCTGCTATAAATGATGATTTCTTCGATGCTTCCATAGGTATATAACGCCTCAAGCAGAAGCAACTTTTAAGCTGGCTAAAATTAGGAGCGCAGCTACGGAAGCCAGCTTAAAATTGTCCTGTTGACTTGGCTTGTTATGTTTATTGATTAAAGTACTCTTTTAATTTCTTGTAACTAACTATACGTGAATCTATATAGCCTATTGTACAATTCCTAACTGGTACTGACTCAATTTTATAAAATTCACTCGGTAATTCTATAATCGTAGATAAGCGAGGATCCTCTGTTTCTAGACTGATAGTCAAATTTTCTCTGTTTCGACCATAAAGTTTCCAAAACGATCTACCTATTACTGATTGCTTATATTTGCCATCTTCAGTCTTTTTTAAAAATAAAAGGTGGTAACCATGAATATCATATAAGGCACTACTAACAGTGCTTAAATGCCAACTTACATTAATTTCATTAGAACTTTGAGAACCTTTTAATAAATCAACTATCAATACCTTTGTCGTCCCATGACCATCATCGACCACTTCAATATTCTTAATTTTTACTAAAGCAACTATTTCAGAACCATCAACTAAACTTTCCCAAGTTACAGGTCCAATTTTTGCGTATAAAGCGGCTGGATAAAATAAGAATAAGAATATAATTAACCTAGTAGACACTTCCCCCTCCATAGAAACATTACGCCCGCATTTGCGGCTGGTTTGGAGCGCAGCGGAAAACCAGTCCGACAACATGCGCTTGATACTTATTGAACCTTCTCCCCGAAGTTTAGCGAACAGCTAAACTTCAAGGCGACCAAACCAAAAGGAGAAAGCTCAGTGAAATTTTATACTAATTATCATAAATATTATTGTGGAATTGATCTACATGCACGCATTTTATACGTTTGTATCCTTGATGATCGCGGCAGCAAAGTTGTTCACCAGAAAATAAAAGCCGATAAAACCGCATTACTTAAACTCATTTCCCCTTACCTCGAAGATATCGTTATTGGTGTTGAGTGCATGCATTGCTGGTATTGGGTCAGTGACTTATGTGCTGAACAGGGTATTGATTTTGTGCTTGGTCATGCCCTCTACATGAAAGCGATTCACGGAGGCAAAGCCAAAAACGATAAAATTGACTCATATAAAATTGCTAGCCTATTACGAGGTGGTAACTTTCCACTTGCTTACAATTACCCCGCACATATGCGTTCTACTCGTGATTTACTCCGTCGAAGAACTAAGCTCGTTCAACATGGGGCACAATTAAAAGCACATATAGTTAACACTAATAGCCAATACAACTATCCAGCACTTGAGCTACATATGAAGAACAAATGTGTTCGTCAAGAATTCCAAACGCGTTTTGAAGACCAAGCCGTTCAACGCAATATCAACTTCGACCTCGCCATTCTCGATAGTTACGCAGAAGAGCTTAAAAAGCTTGAATATTACTTAGAGGGCAAAGCAAAGCAGCATCAGCCAAATTATTATACTCAGCTTCGCACCATCCCAGGTATTGGTCTTATTTTAGCGATGACTATTTTGTATGAGATTGGAGACATTAACCGCTTTGAATCTGTACAAAAGTTCGCTTCTTACTGCCGACTCGTGAAATGTAAAGCCGAGTCCGCTGGTAAAACCTATGGTACTAGTGGTAATAAGATTGGTAATGGTCATTTAAAATGGGCCTTTAGCGAAGCCGCTATACTCTATTTACGCGGCAATGACAAAGCTCGTCGTTACTTAAACAAACTGCAAAAGCGTATGAGCAAAGCCAAAGCGTTATCTGTCCTTGCCCACAAGCTTAGGCGTTGTGTGTATTTTATGTTGAAGAATAAGACGGTATTCGATGATGAAAGGTTTTTAAAAAGCTAAGTCGCACAATGAGGTGAGCTGCTCTCCTAACTAGATAAGCATGAACAACCACGCATTATTTGTGTTTTAGTCAGCAAAAGCTGTGTTCGCAGGTAAGTGTTGTCGATGTAATAAGCTATTTGGCCTTGATTAGACACCTCATTGGTGCGCATTAATTTTGTAATGAATTAAATCGTTTGCACCTTAACTGAGCCTTTAACTAACTGGACACATGAGCCATATCCTTGAATAGCGCCAGTTTAAGGTTAACCGATAAATGTCTAGTGGCCCTAAGCAATTGATGTATTAACTGATTTAGGCAGCGATAAGATCGCAATAAGAGACCCTCAATATGTGTTTGCCGTAAACGATTTTTAACGGCTAACAGACATACCGAAGATAAACAGATTTAAAAGATTACAAAGACAAATTAGCTGCTTAAAGCAGCTAAAAAGAATCGTTATGCTTACTTGACCCGAGAAGGTTCATATGTGTTATATGCCGATTACTCTGACCTTAAAACATCAATACTTTCCCAAGAAGCCCAACCAACTTGATGAAACAACTTAAATATTAGTTGTTGGTACAAGCCTGCCATTTCTAATGCTCGTTCAACAGTAGGGCTTAAACAACTAAACTCATGATCGCATTTAACATGGACACGAAAACGTTTTTCGTCATTGAACATTTCGTATGAAATCGTTGTTTCAGTGTAAGTTGAAATGCGCCACTCTATACACTGTTCCCACTTTCCGTCTTCTTCTAGTGCAGCTAGAACAGCACCTTTTTCGTCAGCGAGAACATTTTTTTCAGCAAGTTTTGACAGGTAATCATCCGTTGAATTAAACATCATTCTCCAAAGGCATATAGACATAATGACTCCCCATGAGGTGCTAGCCTCCGCATTTTCGTGGGTTAGCTAAAAGCCAGAGAC